>CBDUHU010000856.1:0-1506 GCA_965366725.1 uncultured Kangiellaceae bacterium | reverse complement strand
AGTGCCTGAAGCGCATAACTCATTCTATCAATTCGCGGCAATTTTTTATCTTTTGCAAACTGAATATAAAATTCAAAATTTTCCGTATCAAAAAACACTTCTTCTGAAAGATTAACGAATCCTGTTGAGTTCAAATCATTTGCAATCAAACGGAAGGAATCAGGTACAAACACCCAATTATGAACATCGAAGTACTCTTCAGATGTTCTTGATTTATCAACCAACTCCATAGCCTCTTGCAGAGTATGAACATAAGCTAGCTGGCCCTGGTCATCTTTACCCCATGTATGACAGCCATTGCGGAATACAACCGTTGAACAATGATCAAAAATGGTACCAGGCGAATGTCGAACTCTTTTATCATAATAAGCCTGCATAACATCACCTGTAGTTGTTAGAGACCTTAAATAATCAAAACAGTAACGCTTGTCTGGGACAGCAAGCGATAAAATACCACCAGATTTTAACATTTTTTCACATTGCGACAAAAATGATATCAAGTCAGGAGTATGCTCTACAACGTGAGAAGCAACAATATAATCATAATAGTCAGTTTTCTTAGTCAATTCATCTAATGCTCCTCCTGTCCACACATAATCAACATGTTCTATGTTTTTCAACTTATCCTCATGAATACCCAATTGAGCATATTTTCTTCTTAACTCATCAGCAGAAGCATGGTCCAGTATTTCCACATTGTAACCTTCGCATTTAGGCAGAATTGGACTATGGCTAGGCCCAATTTCCAGGCCCACACCTTCAAGGTTAATTCTAGACGTCATTTTATCAAACCTAGAAAGAGGCACTTCATCGTTTATGAAGTCAACAGGGAAATCACTCCTGGTTTTGATATAATTAATGCAGCCAGACAAATCTACTGAATGAGGGTTATCACGAAGCAACTCCACCTTAACAAACGGCGACTTAAATTCTGACAGCAACACATCACAAAGCCACAATGTCGAGTTTATCTTTCCATTGCTGATCCTGCTCTTGTACTCATCTGCTGAGCTCCTAATATACTCAACGACATCATCATACATACAGTATGCGCCGACGCTGAAACCTTTACTTAGAGCCAGCTGGCTCAGGCCAACTTCATATTCATTTATCACCACCTGCTTGTTATCATGAACTTTAATCTCGGACATAAATTCTGGCAGAAAATCGCTTTTTAGTATTGTGCTATCGAAACAGAGAAAATAACTCTGCGCGTGGTAGTTTATTTCGTAGTTATCAGTAACACCCCAAACATTAAATTTAGAAGATGACATAGCCTCAAGCATATCCTTAAGAGAATTCACCGGCCCTATAACACTGTCATTTGCTAGAACAAGCGATGAATATCGGCTAATATCACCGGCATACTGGTATCCGGTTCTCCACGAACCAAAGTCATAACCTATATTCTTCCGCACAATTACTTTAGCTACAACATCAATTAGCTTTTCTCGTACACTTTCAGACATATCACTGGACGTTGACACAAAAATAATATCAAACCCG
>CBDUHU010000855.1:0-1507 GCA_965366725.1 uncultured Kangiellaceae bacterium | reverse complement strand
ATTGCCGGATGTACTGATTGATGAGTCCTCTTGTAATTTAAAGTCAGATAATTTGTCCGCAATGATCCGAAGGTTTGAAATGAACCAATCCAGTCAGGTGATGGTGGAGCCGGTTCCGCAGCAGCAAGTTTCCAGTTATGGCGTTGTTGATTGTTCTGGATTTGATTTACAGCCTGGGGAATCTGCTCGGATGACGGCGATTGTCGAGAAACCGGATATTGAAGAAGCACCCTCGAATTTAGCGGTTGTAGGCCGTTATGTACTATCTGAGAAAATATGGGATATTCTGGAAAAAACACCTCCCGGTGCCGGTGATGAAATCCAGCTAACCGATGCGATTGCCAGTTTAATTGAAGATGAAGGTGCTGAGGCATTTCATATGACCGGTAAGTCTCATGATTGCGGTTCAAAGTTCGGTTATATGAAAGCATTTGTTGAGTATGGGTTGCGACATCCAACAAAAGGGAAGGAATTTGCTGAATACCTGAAATCCCTTCATTTGTGAATTTAGCATGCTTATGGATATCACTAAAAGTACTCAGTGGAGAGCTCTTGTCAGTCATCTGAAAAATGATTTCGGAATGCTCAAAATTAATGATTTATTTGAGCAGGATGCTGATAAGACTAATAACAGGTTTGATGATCTTTCATTTAAATTTGATCAGTTGATTATAGACTTTTCAAAACAGAAGGTTGATTCGACTACTTTGACCCTGTTGACTGCTCTTGCAACAGAAGCCGGTTTAGATCACTCAATCAACGAACTCGTTACTGGTCAGTGTGTTAACTCGACTGAAAACAGGCCTGCCTTACATACCGCTTTGCGCAGTGTTGCTGATGATGCTGTTCAGTTAGATGGAACCAGAGTTCATTTAATGGTTCAGGAGCAATTAGCAAAAATGTCTCAAATTATTGATGACATTACCTCTGGAAATTGGCGCGGCTATAGTGGTAAACCGATTACTGATGTTGTTAATTTAGGGGTTGGTGGTTCAGATCTTGGACCGCTACTTGTTTGCCATGCCCTGGATGAATTTAAAATTCAGTATAAGAGAGAAATTGACGTCCATTTTGCTTCAACCATGGACGGCTCACAGGTTTCTCAATTATTTGAGCAGCTGAATCCAGAAACAACCATATTTATTATTGTCTCAAAGTCCTTTTCAACCATTGATACGCTGTCAAATGCAGCATCTGCAAAAGCCTGGTTATCAAGTTACTGTAGTAATGAAAAAATAGTCAATAAACAACATTTTATTGGTATTTCTACTAATACCCAAAGAATGAATGAATGGGGAATATTGGCTGATCATCAGTTAAAACTTTGGGATTGGGTTGGTGGACGTTTTTCACTTTGGTCAACCGTTGGGTTAACCATTGCTTTAAAGATAGGTATGGCTAACTTCAGGGAATTATTATCTGGCGCCAATAAAATGGATAAACACTTTTCGACGGCGCCGTGGAATAAGAATTTGCCAGTACTGATGGGATTGATTGGTGTCTGGAA
>CBDUHU010000854.1:0-1512 GCA_965366725.1 uncultured Kangiellaceae bacterium | reverse complement strand
TTTAGGAAAAGTACTATTCTATAACGATGAACCGCTTGTCTCAATCGACTTTAATCATCACGCCGGTTCTGCAATCTTTGATGCCAGTCAAACAAAAGTCAATGGCCGCTGGGTTAAAGTGATGGCCTGGTATGATAATGAATGGGGATTTTCTAATCGAATGCTAGATAATGCATTAGCGCTTCAATCAGTGGAACAACAATGCGTTGAAAATGCGGCTTAAAAAATCGCTTTTCCAGCACATGCTATGCATAGATTAACTGATTGTTATACTAAATAAGAGAGTCGATTAAGAAAACTAAAAAAATCTTAATTGACTCTTCTATATTTAGCCTACAATTGCTTTTAAAGCAGCAACATGAGAGGAAAACGCATCACGACCAATTGTAGTAAGTGTTAACCAGGTTCTTGGCCTACCATTGTGCAACCGTTTCTCAGAAAAAATATAACCTGCCTCATCAAGTGCCTTTATATGCTTAGATAGTACCGAATCGCTTACTTCAAGCTGCTCTTTTAATATTGAAAATTCAACTGAATTATTTGGTGCCAACAACGCACATATTTGTAATCGATTAGGAGCATGTATAAGAGAGTCAAATTTACCCTTATTCATATCACTCCTCCTTTCTTAATTTTACCACCACTTGCAGAATAATTACTCAAGATATAGTACATAGCCAACACATTGATAACTGCCGCCACATAAGGAACCCAGGTATATCCATCTTTATGCATTTCAATTGACAGAACAATAAGAAAAGCGGTAACAAATCCACCTAAAAAGTTCACTAACATCTCTGCTTTACTGCTTGAGTTCAGCCGAAGTTTAATTCCCTTATTTCTGAGATTTAAATAATAACTCAAAAAGGTTATTAACATCATTCCTGTAGCAACAATAGTAACAAAACTCCAAAGACTACTTCCAGAGCTCCAGCCTCCAGCTAAAGTAATCGTCCCCATCAAGATCGATAGCACAATCCTGAGCCACAAAGGTGGTGTAACAGATTCATAGGCGATTTTATTAGCGGCTGCAATTGAGTCAAGTGCAGATTTTGCTTCCTGGATTGAGATGTCATCATTCTGTATCGTCATTATTTTCTTCCTTTAAGTTTCCACTGTGGAAACTAATGTATCACTAATTTTCCACAATGGAAAGTTAATTCTTTCCATTGTGGAAAGTAACCTTCCGTCTCGATTTAGTTTAAGTATCCAGGTATGCTGTGATACTACCTTGGTTTTATGAACTAACTATTTGATTTACAGAGAAATCATAGATTAACAGGGGTAGAGATCGTTTAGTTGAAACTAAGCATTGCACGCTTGTCACTTCTCCTACCGGCGAATAGTCACAGAAACAGTACATAGCACTCTAAATTAACAAGATATGGTTATACAAAATAAATAGTATTAATTAAGAATATGTCAGTTTCTCTCAAAATCCTACTTACTCAACGACCCAACAGAATAACTAACTTGGGAATTTGCTAATATCGCATCTTACAGGCAACTAGA
>CBDUHU010000853.1:0-1513 GCA_965366725.1 uncultured Kangiellaceae bacterium | reverse complement strand
ACTAGTCCATGCAAAGCGAAATAATAGTCAAGTTGCTGTGATGATTATAGACCTTGATAACTTTAAGATAATTAATGATACCTCAGGTCATGGAACAGGTGATCTACTATTACAGCGTGTTGCGCAGATGTTAGTTGATAAAAAACGGGCGACCGACACAATTGCTCGACTCGGCGGGGATGAGTTTGGCGTTATTCAAACCAATATTAATGATCCCGGGCTTGCTATGTTATTTGCAATACGCCTCAAGAATGCTATATCAGATACGATAACAATTGAGGATAACTCTTTTCAAGTTGGCTGTAGTATTGGCATCACTATTTTTCCTAATGATTCCGCTAATGTTGATAATTTAATGCGTAATGCTGATATGGCAATGTATCAGGCAAAAGAAGAGGGGAGAAATTCTGTTCGTTTTTTTGTAGAAGAAATGGATCGGGAAATTCAACGAAGGAAGTCGTTAACCGAAGATATGTCGCTGGCGATACAAGAGGATCAATTTGAAATCTACTTGCAGCCGCTTATTCGACTTAATAATCGCAGTGTTGTCGGTGCTGAAGCATTGATACGCTGGAACCACCCGGTTAATGGAGTGGTTTCTCCCGGCGAGTTTATTCCAGTGGCAGAACAAAGTAATATTATTTGTGACATCGGTCGATGGGTATGCAAACGAGTCTGCCAACAAATCCGTCAAATGGATAAGTTAGGCCTACCCAAGTTAACTATTGCGGTTAATATTTCAGCGGCACAATTTAAACATGAAAATATATTTAAGACATTAAAAGAGATTGCAGCTGAAGAAAAGGTTGCACCAGAGCGGATTGAATGTGAGATCACCGAAAGTGCTGTTATGGATAATATTGATCGGGTGATTGAAATAATGCACTCGCTCAGAGGTGCTGGCTTCAAGTTGTCGATTGACGATTTTGGAACGGGTTATTCTTCATTAAGTTATCTGAAGCGATTCCCAATCAATAAAATCAAAATTGATCAGAGTTTTATCGCTGATATTGAAAATGATCCAGACAGTGCTTCCATTGCACAGGCTATTATCAATTTAGGCCACTCAATGGAGTTAGACGTACTTGCTGAAGGTGTTGAGACTAAAGGTCAACAAGATTGGCTGGTTGCTCATGGATGTGATCTTAGCCAGGGATATTATCAAGCCAGACCGATGCCGTTTACAGCTTTTATTGAGTGGTTACAAAATAATTGCTAGGATTGTGCCGAATTTTACTTAACGGAAGTCTTTAATGAGCCCTGTAGAAATTTTGTTGGCAAGAAAATCACATAACCGACTAACCTTTCCACCTCCCAATGATCAGCAACTTGATATAATGTTTAAGGCTGCTTTACGAGCGCCCGATCACGCCAGCCTGAGACCTTGGCGCTATCGGGTATATAGTGGTCATGCACTGGATAGGCTTGCGGAGCATTTTGTTAGTGCCACATTACACACTACACCAGATTTATCGATTGAAAAGTCAGAAAAAATCAGGCAAAAACCAAAACG
>CBDUHU010000852.1:0-1518 GCA_965366725.1 uncultured Kangiellaceae bacterium | reverse complement strand
AAACAAGTAATGCTGGTGGTAACCAGGCGTTAAATTTTATTGTTACCTCCACTACAAAAAAATATAACATGAGAGTTTCTCGTGTTCAGGAAAAAGGAAATGATGAAATTCAGGTGTGGTTTGATAACATTCCTTTCAATGACTTTATTCAATGGGTTAGCGATATAAATAATAAATACGGTGTAACGGTTGCTTCGGTCAATATTCGCAGTAAAGAAAGAAATGGTTTAAGTAGTATCGATATTAAGATTATCAAAGGATAACTAACAGGTTTTAAAATGAAAAAGAAAATATTAATATTGAGTACGCTATTTCTTGTGTTTGTTATCGCATTGGCTCCGGCCAGCTTGCTTGCAAGTTTCATTAATCAACAAGAACAGGTGTCTGCCAGCGGACTGGAAGGCAATATATGGAATGGAGAAATAGCACAGCTTAATGTTCAAAACTATCAATTTAACAATATTAATTATTCAATTAACCCTTTAGCATTATTACTCGCAAATTTGTCGCTGCAATTAGACATTACAAGCGGCGATTTTGAAGGCGTTTCGGATTTAGTTTTAACCCGAGACTATAACAATTCATTCACATTAGAAAACGCCAACCTAACGGTAGAAGCTTCACAACTGGAAGACAAACTACCATTATCCGGAGTATCTCTGAATGGACTCATCACAACAACAGATTTGAATCTTGAGGTTAAAGATCGCAAGCCAGATAATGTATCGGGAATTGTTAGTTGGAAAAATGCAGCGTTATCATCTTCCAGAAATCAATGGGACTTAGGTAATTTTGTATTAGATATTGATACAGATACCAGCAAAAAAGAAATTACGGGTCAACTTAGAAAAGTGCCAAACAAACTCAAGTTAGAAGGAAAATTTACCCTGTCTGAAAATGGTACTTTTGAGTTTATCGGTAGTATTGCAACGGATTTGGATGAAACACTCTATAACTCAGTCGCGCTATTTAATAATGGCAAACCTGCTAATGGGCGACTCCCCATTAAATTTAAACAAAAATTGTTCTAGTAGTATTTAATGCTATAGTGATGCTAATCACCTTTAATCAGAAATACGCTTGATGCCACAAAATATCAAACAATTCTGGCAAGAAATTGATACCGTGCTGCTTGATATGGACGGTACAATTCTAGATCTTGCATTTGACAACTTCTTCTGGCGTGAGTACCTTCCTCAGATCTATGCGCAAAAAAATAATCTCGATATTGAGCAAAGTCGTCAATTTCTCGCTGACAGTTATCAGAAAATTGAAGGTAAACTCCAGTGGTACTGTTTAGACTTCTGGAGCGAAAGACTATCCCTTGATATTGCCCAGTTAAAGTACCAGGTGCGAGATAGAGTTTCTTTTAGACCTCAAGCTATCGATTTTCTTGAGTTTCTCAAATCCCAGAACAAAACGGTTTATCTGGTTACTAATGCTCATCCTAAAAGTCTTGAAATCAAACTATTAACCGCGCAATTTAACCACTACTTTAATGATCTCAATAGTTCCCAC
>CBDUHU010000851.1:0-1521 GCA_965366725.1 uncultured Kangiellaceae bacterium | reverse complement strand
GATGCCGTCGGCATTGGTTGAAGTGACTCACTGGCCATTAACTGCCAATGGAAAGGTTGATACTAAGTCATTAGCAATGCCTGATAGCAGTTTGTTTGCAGATCATTACATTGCACCAGAAACAGATGTTGAAAAAGCGATGGTCAACATATGGAGTCAGTTGCTCAATGTTGACGAGACAACAATTGGTATAAATTCAGATTTCTTTTTATTGGGAGGCCATTCATTACTGATGATTAAGCTTACAACCAAAATAAGAGAAGAATATTCGGTAGAAGTTCCATTGAAAAAAATGATGATAAATACCCGGTTAAAAGACCTGGCGCAGTTAGTTTATGAATATCGATTAACAAAAAAATTGTCCGAAAATACTGGTGAGTTATTGGACGACGAGATAGAGGTATCAATATGAGTTACTTCGAAGTATTAGAAACACTCGAAGCAAAAGATTTAAAAATCTACCTTGACGAATCAGGGGGATTGAAAGTTAAGGGTAAAAAAGAAAATCTGACTCCAGCTTTAATTGGAGCGATAAAGCAACATAAAGAAAATATTATTAATTTGCTCAAAACAACTTCGCTAAAGCAGCGAACAGAGATCAAAGTCATATCAAGAGAACAAAATGAATTTCAATTGTCTTTTGCTCAGCAACGATTGTGGTTTATCGATCGTATGAACAAAGGCGGCACTGAATATAATATGCCATGTGTTCTTAAAGTAACTGGTGATTTTAAGGTCAGCGCAGCTGAAAATGCACTGACTCAAATTGTTCAACGTCATGAATCACTAAGGACAATTTTTGAAGAGCGAAAGTCGGGGCCGGTTCAGATCATACAAGAACAATTTGAGTTTACAATAAGAATAGAAGATTTAACTCATCTAGATGATGATAAGCAACAACAGCGGCTACATCAATTAATTAATATCGATCGCAATCAGGCTTTTAACTTAGATTCAGATTTGATGATTAGGGCATCATATATAAAGCTCGATAAAAATCAGCAAAATAATGGTGTATTAATACTAAATATGCACCATATTGCTTCCGATGGTTGGTCCATGGGAATTCTGGTCAATGAATTTATTAATCAATATAAAGCTTATCTGACTGGCAATATGTTTGCATTGCCTCCACTAAAGGTACAGTACATTGATTATGCCAATTGGCAGCGACAATGGTTAAGCGGAGACGTATTACAAAAACAGCTTGATTATTGGTCAGGGCAACTTACAGACTTACCAATTGCCCATTCGCTACCCTTATCCAAAAGACGTCCGGAGAGAAAGCAATATATTGGTGGAATGATAAAAAAACATCTACCTGTCAAGTTGTCAGATAAGCTGGAAAAACTCTGTAGAGAAAAAAATGTTACCAGTTTTGTATTTCTACACTCTGTGCTAAGCCTTTTATTATCTCGCCATTCAAATAGTAAAGACATCGTTGTTGGAACGGCTGTCGCTAATAGAATGCATATAGAACTGGAACCGATGATTGGCTTTTTCTTCAGCGGGGAGCTTGCC
>CBDUHU010000850.1:0-1528 GCA_965366725.1 uncultured Kangiellaceae bacterium | reverse complement strand
GCTCAAAAGCTTATATCGCTCCAGTTGGTGTTGTCGGATTTGTCGAAGGAATTAAGCAACTAGTACTTTCCAAAGAGTCTTCAGCACTAGCTGACCGACGAGTCGCTGGAATACAGACCCCTGGTGGTTGCGGAGCCCTGAGAGTTGCCGCAGAATTACTAATGCGTTTAAAAGGAAAGCTAACTGTCTGGGTAAGCGATCCAACTTGGGCTAACCATATCCCTTTGATAAGTTCTGCTGGTTTAACCATAAAAACCTACCCATACTTTGATCAGGCAACCGGTACGGTCAACTTTGAAGCAATGGATAAAAAGCTCGCTGAGCTTGGTTCAAATGACATTGTATTACTCCATGGTTGCTGCCATAACCCAACCGGCGCTGACTTATCCTTTGAGCAATGGCAACGAATTTCAGCACGCGCTGCTAATCAGGGCTTTGTGCCATTTGTCGATATTGCCTACCAGGGACTTGGGGATGGACTGGACGATGATGTTAAAGGGGTACGTTACCTCTCAGAAAATGTTGAAGAAATGGTCATCGCCACTTCCTGCTCAAAGAACTTTGGGCTTTATCGGGAGCGGACTGGTTCATTACTTGTTCAAACTAAGAGCGAAATACAGGCAAATGCCATCCAGAGTCAGATTCAGGATGTTGCACGCGCCAATTACTCTATGTCACCAGCTTACGGCGGCTTTCTGGTTGACACCGTTTTACACACACCTTCGCTGCGTGAAGAATGGGAAAGTGAATTAAATGCAATGGCCACTCGAGTTAAATCATTACGCAGTGGGCTTTTGGAAAAAATTCAACAGAGAGATATCCAGCAGGACTTTAGCTTTATTACTGCTCAAAAAGGAATGTTCACCTATCTTGGAATTTCAAAAGAACAAGTGACCAGGCTGCGAAATGAATATGCTATCTATATGGCGGATTCCAGCCGAATTAATGTTGCTGGTCTTAATACTCATTGCCTTGATTATGTCGCTGACGCACTAAAAGCTGTACAGTAAAATTTTATAATATTTGCTGGAAAATAAGTCGATTCAACTCGGCTTATTTTTTAGCCAGTTGCCTTATCCGTAGTAGAAGCCTGAATCAGTTAAAGTGAAATTCATTATAAAAGCCCATTTCAGAGCAGCTTTAACTTTCCGCCTATCAAGATTACCCTTGTTTATTTGATTCCATCAGATTTAATTAGTTTATATAACAAAATGATAAATTGATAAAAAATGACAACTACAGCCGGCAATAACAAAACAGTGCCAGATTGCGTGAGTAAAAGGCTTGTGCTTGGCCATATAAAAACCGACTCCCACACTAAAACAAACACCGCCTGCCAATAACAACCACAAGCCTCCACCCGGAACAGCTTGATATAAAGGGTAAATAAATAATACGATCAACCAGCCCATTAACAGGTAAAACGCAACCGAAATTTTTGCAAACCGTTGGCCCGCCAACCATTTAAAAACAAGCCCTACAATCGCGATAGTCCAGATAATAGTAACTCCAAGCGTTCCCATCCAGC
>CBDUHU010000849.1:0-1529 GCA_965366725.1 uncultured Kangiellaceae bacterium | reverse complement strand
CTGAAGTGCTCTCTTGTTGAGAGATTGGCTTAAATAGTTCTAAGTAAAATATGGAGAAAGTATGATGGAAGAAGAAGAAATTATCAGGATACTGAAGACTAAAACTGACCGTCCAGTGAATAGTATAACGATGATCAAGGAAAACGAAAAGCCAAAGGAACGTGGCGAACGAAATGAAGAGTCGATAGGTTGTTGTGATGGCTATTGTGTTAGTTGTTACTGGGATGCAGATGGAAATTGGTGTTGTTACAGTTATGAAGATCCTAATTGTTGATCTTCATTGAACATTGCAAAAGGAGAAGTCCTTTTGGTCTGGATTTTTCTTTTTGTTAATGCAATTGATTCTTAATTGTTTTCATCTTAGTTTTTTGTTGTCTGTGGCTAAAGCTAAAGCTAAAGCTAAAGCTAAAGCTGAGTCTTCCTGTTTCAGTAATCATTGTAAATAAAGTCCCGTTAGCTTAATTATTCAAATCCTTTTTTAACTCAAAATAGATTTTTGAGCACTCATTGATATCAAATTTGATACTCATTAGTTCCTGGCCAATTCGCTGGGAAAGAATTAATTCTGCTCGATATTTAGGCTATTTTGCTGTGAATAACCCGATTATTGCAAAAAATGTCCGAATATTAACAATATTGGTAAGAATATTGATAACTGCTCGCTATATACCCCCTATAGAATAATTGAAGTTCAATGAGGCTATAAACCGTTGCCGGCTAGTACTTGAAATAAACTAGCTTGAAATGTGTGGCTTATTTGAGATTAGTATTGCGTATTAACATTTGTTAACAGCAATAGAAAAATATTATCAAGTTTAAGGAAGCTAGGTATGAGGTTAATCAGTACAATTACTAAGATGCTATTTGCATTGTATATTATTTATCCACTTGGAGTTATGGGGCTTACAGCCGGTTTTTCTGGAGTAGAGCCTAAAATTGCTAAGAACCTGCTTCCTGAAGAAGTTGCCCTTGAGCGCTCTTTTAGTATTAATCTGGAAAGTTCTGATTATTTTCTCGGGAGAACAACAGCGCTACTCATAAGGTTTTCTTTGAGCGGAGGTGCTAAATTCTCTGAAAAGACTGTTGCGCGCATTGGTGAAGCGATTGATGAAAGCTCTGATTTTTCTGGAGATTCAGCACAGAGTGGTTGTGATTTTGGGTTTTGTCCCTGGAAAGTAACTACTCATGCTTCAGGGACTACGCTTAATTTATTAGTCTTTCTTGATGGACCTGGATATGCATCCGGCTTAATACCTGGTGAGATTATTAAATTTTTGCCAGGCGATATCGTGCTTAAAGATTTTGAGACCTACAACGAGAACACATTGAATATTAAAGCAAAGTTGTCAATTCAAGATCCGGTTACCCTTAATGAGTTGTTACCCCCAAAATATTTTGACGTTTATAGTAGCCGAGAAGCTGTATCAATTAAAATTGCACGAGGCGATCAATTCAAACGTATAGATACTGGTAATCAGGGAGGAGCAACTGGTGATGACATAAGCCGAACGCATTTTTCTCCCGGCATT
>CBDUHU010000848.1:0-1535 GCA_965366725.1 uncultured Kangiellaceae bacterium | reverse complement strand
ATTTAAGCCGACCTTTTTTAAGGTGATCTTCGATTCTTCCGGGAGTTCCTACTATTACGTGGGCTCCATGTTCCAGTGAACCTATTTGCGGACCCATCGGAGTTCCTCCGCATAGCGTTAGTACTTTTATATTGTGAATTGAGCGGGCGAGCCTTCTAATTTCACGAGCGACTTGATCGGCCAACTCTCTGGTTGGACAAAGAACCAGAGATTGAACTCTAAACCGCTTTACATTGAGGTTGTTGAGTAACCCAAGACCAAAAGCGGCAGTTTTACCTGAACCGGTCTTTCCCTGGGCAATTACGTCTTTTCCTTCAATAATTAAAGGTAGACTTTGTGCTTGTATCGAAGTCATACTGTGATAACCCAGTGTTTCAAGGTTACTGATTAGTGCTTTGTCAAGATTAAGTGTTGAAAATGCTGAATCACTCAAGGTGCTGGCCCGTAATTTGGTTAATCGGCGAACTGCTCAGTATAACAGATTGCGAACAGTCTGGTTTGCTTGATATCTTATAATTTTTTGGTTAACAGGTAATTCAAATACCAATGAAAAAAATTGCGATATTTGTCGATGTACAAAATATTTATTACACCACGCGAGACGCTTTTGGCCGCCAGTTTAATTATCGGGAACTTTGGCGACGACTTAAAAAAGAGGGAAATATTGTTGTTGCCAACGCTTATGCGATAGACAGACAGGATCAGCAACAGAAAAAATTTCAAAGCGCCCTTATGCATATTGGTTTCAATGTAAAGCTAAAACCATATATACAAAGGTCTGATGGTTCGGCAAAAGGAGACTGGGACGTTGGTATTACCATTGATATGCTTGATATAGCCGATGATATCGATTTGGTTGTGTTGCTTTCCGGTGATGGCGACTTTGACCTGTTATTACAAAGAATGAAATCAAAATCGGTACTGGAAACCCATGTTTATGGTGTTCCCGGGTTAACGGCTAATTCACTGATTAGTGCTTGTGATAGCTTTTATGAAATTGATCAACCGCTACTCTTGTAGTGCCTTTTTCGTGCATTAAGTGATATAACAGGTTGTAAAAAAAAGCTTTAGTTCTACACTCATAGAGTAGTTATCAAAAATACTTGGCTTTAAATTAATCAAAACTGACAACAGGATTGGTCAATGAAGGAAACCTTATTCGAAAAAATTGGTGGCGTAGAGGCTGTGGATGCTGCAGTAAATATTTTCTATCGAAAAGTTCTAAATGATGATGAATTGGCTGATTTTTTTGGAGAAGTTGATATCGAAGAACAGTTAGTTAAACAAAAGTGTTTTCTAACAATGGTGTTTGGAGGTCCCAATCGTTATAGTGGTTTGGAGTTGCGTGAAGCACATGCTCCACTGGTTAAAAAAGGTCTAAAAGAGGCACATTTTCTAGCTGTTGCGGAATACCTTAAGGAAACTCTGGAGGAACTCAATGTTCCAGTTAACTTAATTGAAGAAGTAATGTTAATTGTCGACTCTACCCGTAGCGACATTCTTTGTTTGTAAATTATTTTGATTTAACGGAACCA
>CBDUHU010000847.1:0-1547 GCA_965366725.1 uncultured Kangiellaceae bacterium | reverse complement strand
GTAAATCATCAACTAATATTTCACCACTCTCAGGTTTTAGCAAACCTAACATTAGCTTAAGTAAGGTAGACTTGCCGCACCCGGATGGTCCTGTGATTGCGACTGACTCCCCAGCTTTGATCACTAAGTTAAATTTATCGATTATTTTTGGTGAAGTTTCACTATATTTGAAACTCAGGTTACTAACCGAGAGTTTTCCTCTAATCACATGGCCTATCTTAGTTTGTTTTTGCAGCTCTTCTTTCTGAGATAGCGCTATATCAGCGAGGCGATCAAAATGTAGTCCTAACATTTTAAACTCAATTAGTTTTTCAATTAAACGTGCGGCTTTGTCTTTAAACTGATTTTTATAAGCGATAAATGCGAACAGCATACCTGCGCTAAACCCACCCTCTATCACCAGCAAAGTTGCCAGATAGATTATCAAAATATTTTCCAGACCGAACAATAAACGATTAATTGCAGCAAAGCTCAGCTGAAAGTGTCCGAGTCGTATAGTTTGATTTATTGTATTAGTGTATCTATTTTGCCATTGACCTTCGCGCTCAACTTCTGAACCAAATAGTTTGATCGTCTGAATTGCTCTAATAGTTTCCATAAAATTACTCTGTTCTTCAGCTCTTGCGATGATTTCTTGTTCATTAATTGCTCTCAGAGGATTAAATAGCAAAAATCTTACAGTTCCATAGAGCCCTACGACAACACATACAATAACAGCTAGTTTTGGACTGTAAAAGAACATCATTAATAAGGTTATCACAACCATTATTCCATCAAGTACAGCTTCAATTGCACCAGTTGTAAGTAATTCTCTTACTCTTTGAAGAGAATCAAAACGCGATACTACATCTCCCATATGGCGTTTTTCAAAGTAACTTAAAGGTAAACGAATTAAGTGATGAAACAGATTTGACCCAAGTTGTAGATTCAACAAGTTACTGAAATGTAATAATGACAATCCGCGTAAACTACTTGTGAGTACTTCAAACAGAACAAGCAGTCCAAACCCTAAAGCCAGTGCTGAGAGTAATCCTTTATCAGCGGTTAATATTACATCGTCAACAACTAACTGCATGTAATATGGACTAGCAAGCGCAAAAATTTGCAAAAGCAAGGACAAAGTAAAAATTAATAATAACGAACTTTTTAAACCGGTAATCTTAGTCCAAAAATCTGAAAATTTCAGATTAGCTTTTGCCGCTTGCGGCGTAAATTCACTGGTTGGCGAAAGCTCTAAAGCAATTCCTGTAAAATGTTTGGACGCCTGCTCCACACTAAGAGTGACTTGACCTCTTGCAGGGTCGTGAATCACTATATTATTTTTAGTAACTGATTTAAGTACAACAAAATGATTAAGATCCCAGTGTAGTAGACAAGGTGTCTCTAAACCTGGTAAGTCTTTCAGGTCAATACGCAAAGGTCTGGACGTTAGTTTGAAGTGCTGAGCAAATCTCATAACATCACGTAGAGTAGTTCCAGCGAGAGAAGAGTTAAACTTTCTTCGTAACTCGATTAGATCTGTATGGTAACCATGATAACTTGCAATC
>CBDUHU010000846.1:0-1564 GCA_965366725.1 uncultured Kangiellaceae bacterium | reverse complement strand
TCGGTTAATCAACCTGATCGAGTTTTTACCATCAATCACTAGTACCCCAGTAGTCATAAATTGAATAATTTCTTCATTTAGCTTTTCCATGCTTTCCAGTCCTTTTATGGACTCTTCAGCGACATGTTCTGTCTCAATCATTCTTCTGGAGAGATAAAAGGCCATCAGGCTGGTAGCCATAAATGTAACTGCGAGTATTCCTACCTGTGTCATACCGCTTCTTTGTTCAGTTAGAGCGAGACTGGCATATAGCTCTTCACCGAGAATTGCGGAAGAGGCAAGAACAGAAAAACCAAGTGCTGCTGGATTGCCGGTGAGAATACTGGCTGCGGAAGTACTAACCGCAATTAATACGCCCAATCCACTTGCTGTACCGCCACTGGCATGCATTAGTAAGGTAATTATGATGATATCTAACAGTACCTGAGTTTCTAATTGCAGATAGTACAGGCGTTTTAAAAATAGACTCATTGACAAGCTGATTAGCGCAAAGATTGTAAAAAATAATGCGGTGGTATAGTACAATTCTGGGTTTCTAGTTCCTAAAAAGGATATTTCCCGATCAAACTCGAAGATAAAAAGTAGTGATAGAGATAGAATAACCCGATAGCTTGCAAAGATCTGAAGAGCGCGCCATGAACTTGAAAAAGGAAGTGAATAGATCGAGGAGTTGGGCATGGCGTTAAAGAGTGTCCTGCTCAGTCATAAATTGTTGGTATTGGCTTGCGCTTGTGCTGAGTTCGGTTATATATGTCGATGAGTTTGTCCGTTACTTCAGTAGAAACAGGTTTATTTTCAAGAAAGTCATCGATTTGTTGATAGCTCAAGCCAAGTGCTGATTCATCAGTTTTACCCGGTAGTAAACACTCCAGATCCGCTGTTGGCGCTTTATTGACCAATACATGTGGTGCACCAAGATGATTAGCGATTTGCCGCACCTGACGTTTACTAAGACCAAAAAGAGGCGCAAGATCGCAGGCACCATCCCCCCATTTAGTAAAAAAGCCAGTGATGTTTTCGGCCGAGTGATCGGTTCCCAATACCAGTCCACCCAATAGTCCGGCGACTTCGTATTGAGCAGTCATTCTTGAACGCGCCTTAACATTACCTTTGTTGAAGTCCAGATTCTGTTCTGAAAGTGTCGATAATTGCGATTGAGGCAATGATTCTGTTGCTGCCTGATGAAGACTATCGGTAGTTTGCTTTATGTTAATACATAAGTTGATCGATGGTTGAATAAAATCGAGAGCAATCTGTGCTTCATCTTCATCTGCTTGCTCTCCATAGGGAAGGCGAATCGCAACAAAGTTAAATCTAGTATTGGCTTCTGAGGCATTTAGCTCATTAACAGCCTGTTGTGCAAGCTTTCCTAAGGTTGTAGAGTCAACCCCACCGCTAATTCCAAGCACCAGATAGGTCAAACCTGAAGTTAGCAATTGTTGCTTAATAAAGTTGACTCGTCGTTCAACTTCAAACGAAGAGGTTATTTCAGGTAGTACTTTTAGTTCATCGATTATAACTTGTTTCTGGTTCACTTTGGTCACTTTAAAAGGTCTGTGCTTAA
>CBDUHU010000845.1:0-1572 GCA_965366725.1 uncultured Kangiellaceae bacterium | reverse complement strand
CCCGGTAACCTGCCCAGCTTAATAGAAACAGTTAAACAACTTAAATCTGCGCAGATTGATAAAATGGTAATCATGCGACATAGCCAGGGCGATCACTGGGACTTAATGCTACTTTCTCCGGCCGATAGAACAATCAGAAGTACTCATATTTATCAGCATCAGGTTAATTTTCAGCACGACTTTCTAACCAGTAGCAAGGCAAACTGGCAACAAATCAAGCAACTTTCAATCAATACAGGACTCTTTCATATTGAAATGTTTAACGCTGCTAGCGGCAAATACCAAAAGCTACTTGAGCAACGTCACATGGAAAATCAATATCTACAAGCAACAGAGAGAAATGCCAACCTGATTTTTGAAACGCAATTCGGTAATGATGTCGATCTATTGACTATTGGTTTTTATCCGGATCTACCTACCTTTGCAACGGATCCCGATTTAGATAGCAAAATTTTTGAAAAAGCTGCAAAAGATGCTGGCTTTAAATCGCGCTCTGATATCGGATTCTATCTGCGTCAATTTATTGTGTCACATCAGGATACCCTGGCGACTCAGATCCAATAGGTTAAAATTTAATATTGACAAGGGAGTTTAACTAATGAGCTTTGCAGAGAAATTACGCTGTACTAATTGTGGCACTGAATATTCAACCAATGACTTGATGAACTTGTGTCCGAAAGATAATAAACCACTAGAAATAATTATCAATGTTGAACGGATTAAACACGAACGCCCCAACTTTCAATGGTATCGTCCTGAATTGAAATCAATGTGGAGATTCGGCAGCTTATTAGCACTCGATATAAATCAATTAGAAGACCGCAAGCACATAGTCAGTCTTGGTGAAGGATACACCCCTGAAATCAATATCAGCGATTATCCTCTTGCCCATCAACATGGGATAAAATTATTTATTAAAGATGAAGGTCAACCACATCACAACTGGGGTGCTAACCCAACCGGTAGCTTCAAAGATCGGGGGATGAGCATGGCTGTGTCAATGGCAAAGTTTTATGGTCTGAATAAAGTAGTTGTGCCAACGCAGGGAAATGCAGGTGACTCTTTAGTCGAATACGCACTTAAAGCTGGCATCGAATCAAAAGTTATTATGCCTGACGATACACCAATGCCAATTCTGGGCAAAGTGCTGGCAATGTCTCAACGCCATAGCAAGGTGTCAGCCCATTTAGTTAAGGGTACAATTAAAGAAGCTGGCGAACTGATGAAAAGTCAATTTTTATCACAAGGATTTTTCAATATGGCAACTTTCCAGGAACCCGGTTGGCGAATTGAAGGTAAAAAGACTCTGGGCTATGAACTTGCGGAACCACAAAATGGCTTGAAAGATCGCTGGCAACTTCCTGATGTGGTTTTGTATCCCACTGGCGGTGGGACTGGTATTCTTGGCATGTGGAAGGCTTTTGATGAAATGCAGGCAATGGGATTAATCGATCAAAAGCGTCCCAGAATTATCTCAGTGCAATCCACCAGCACCAGTCCTATTATCAATGCTTTTAATGCAAATTTACAAGATACCACTCCTGTTTCACCTGGACAGACTATCGCCACAGG
>CBDUHU010000844.1:0-1578 GCA_965366725.1 uncultured Kangiellaceae bacterium | reverse complement strand
AGTATCTTGAGGAAATCGGTGCTGAGCAATGGTTGGATATCCAACTGCGCGACGAAGCGTTACAAACGCAAATAGAAGCGCTAGCAACTAACCTTGAAGAGCAGAAGAAAGAATATGACAAAAAGCTTGAAATAAAGCGCGTTAAAATTACTCAGGGTGATGATTTAGCACCAGGTGTATTGAAAGTAGTTAAAGTTTACATGGCTGTTAAACGTCGTATTCAGCCTGGTGATAAGATGGCGGGTCGTCACGGAAACAAAGGGGTTATCTCCAATATCGTTCCTGTAGAAGATATGCCTTATCTTGAAAATGGTGAGCCGGTTGATGTGGTATTAAATCCATTAGGTGTACCATCTCGTATGAACATCGGGCAGATTCTGGAAACTCACCTGGGATGGGCTGCAAAAGGATTAGGTCGCAGAATTGGAGACATGCTGGAGTCTAAGCAGGATGTTACTGATATGAGAAACTTCCTGGGCAAAGTCTATAACCATCGTGATCAGGCAACGGTTGATCTTGACTCATTGACTGATCAGGAAATTATGACTATGTCTAATAACCTCAAAGGCGGTGTTCCTATGGGAACTCCAGTGTTTGATGGTGCTAAAGAATCTGAAATAAAACACCTGTTAGAACTGGCTAATGAAAGTACTTCTGGCCAATCGTGGTTGTATGACGGTAGAACCGGCGACAGGTTCGAGCGTCCGGTAACCGTAGGTTATATGTACATGCTTAAGTTGAACCATTTGGTTGATGACAAAATGCATGCGCGTTCTACAGGGTCTTATAGTCTGGTAACGCAGCAACCATTAGGTGGTAAAGCACAATTTGGTGGCCAGCGATTCGGAGAAATGGAAGTTTGGGCACTTGAAGCTTATGGTGCTACCTACACACTTCAGGAAATGTTAACTGTTAAATCTGATGATGTTAGTGGGCGTACTCGTATGTACAAAAATATTGTTGATGGTGATCATCGTATGGATCCAGGTATGCCTGAATCCTTTAACGTTCTGGTCAAGGAAATCCGTTCTCTCGGTATTAATATCGAGCTGGAACAGGAAGACTAGAGCAATAAGCGAACTGCTTGCACTATTTGGTGCAAGCGCGTAACCATCAGTTTTTATTTCACTCCGGGAGGAGAATAAGTTGAAAGATTTATTAAACTTTATTAAGCAGCAAAATCAAACTGAAGAATTCGATGCTATTCGAATTGGTTTAGCTTCGCCTGAGTTGGTACGTTCATGGTCCTTCGGGGAAGTTAAAAAGCCGGAAACAATCAATTATCGTACTTTCAAACCTGAAAGAGACGGATTATTCTGTGCCAAAATTTTTGGTCCAGTTAAAGATTATGAGTGTCTTTGTGGTAAATATAAGCGCTTAAAGCACCGCGGTGTAATTTGTGAAAAATGTGGTGTTGAAGTAGCATTGGCTAAAGTTCGTCGTGAACGAATGGGTCATATCGACCTTGCTTGCCCGGTTGCTCATATCTGGTTCTTAAAATCATTACCTTCCCGTATTGGTCTGTTAATGGATATGACCTTACGTGATATTGAGCGAGTGTTATATTTTGAGGCATTT
>CBDUHU010000843.1:0-1588 GCA_965366725.1 uncultured Kangiellaceae bacterium | reverse complement strand
TTCAGTATTAACCGCAGAGCGTTGAACTGATTTTCTATACCAGGTGTAGCCAATTTCGAGCCGCTTATTATGAGCTTCCATCCTGCAGAATCGCGTTGAGCCCAAAAGCTTACCTGTATGCTGGCAAATCACCACAAATGGCTGTGACTGTTGCATCTGCTTTTGTTGAAGCGCGACTTCCAGGTATTGATCAATTGTTTCCGCTGATGGTACACCGGTATACCATAATTTCCACAAATCACCATCATTCGCAGCATCAACTAATCGTTCTTTATGGCTTTTATCCAGTGGTACTAACTTAACCTGACTGCCTTGTAAATTCTCTTCAGAAAACCAGTTATTCATTGATATTTGATCCCAATATTTAGTCTGTTACAAACTCATTATCTTTTTAATAGTTCGGCTTAGCAAGTGTTTATTCAACCAAAAACTCAGCAACCAGTCTCGATTAGATAAAATACAAAGTGACACAAATAAAACAATAAATTTACAATCATAAATTATAGAAAGTTGCCAGGAATTTTTATTATGCATCTAAAGACATAAAGCTCAGAAGTGGATTTGCGTTTACTTTAACTGGTCTACTGAGACTCACCTGAAGAAACCCTCCACTGCGTTCAGGAACAATCAGTATGAGGCACAAAAGCTAAAATACGGACATTTAACTTCATCAAAGGGTATATTAAATATGATTCTTTCTCTCTGATATCTAGACTTGCAGAATACTATTTAACAATAACTCTATCAAATAGAACCTTTTTGTGCGAAATGGTTCTCTCACCCCTTAGTCAAATTAACAACGTGAATTTTAATTTTCAGTGTTATAAATTATACTATCCATTCGTGTCTCTACTTTATTCGAACCTATACCTTTAAATAATTGATGAGATAATTGTTGACTTTTTTTATCATATGCACCTATTAACAAAAACGATGGCGCATAAAAATCTTGAAGCAAATGTTTTTCCCGTATATTTTCTGGTATAAAACAAACACCAAAATCTATCCCACAGAGTTTCCCGGAATACTTTTCTAATGTCGGAATTAATCGTTTTTTTATCGCTAACATTGAAAAAGAAGCTCTTATAATAATGAGATGATAACTAGATTTGCCAACTAAAGAGCAGCCTATGCTCTGGCAGCTACTTTGACAGTATTCAAACTGCTCAGTACCATTTTTCTCATCCGAATAACTAGCCCCGCATAGAAAAGTTATATCTGAACATTTAACTGCATGATCAATCACAGTCGTTGCACTAATCAGTTTATTTTTCCGTCCTAATTCAATTAACTCAGGCAAACCATATTCCTTTACAGGAGATTTACCATCCAATAATTGACGAGTTCTATTGTTATCAGAATCTACTCCTATGATAGAATAGCCAAGTTCTGAAAAACCAGCAGCACACACAACACCAACATTATTTAGCCCTATAACACTGATTACTTTGCCTCTATTAATCAAGCTATCATTAGCTGAAGTTGACAGTTCACTAGCATAACGACCTATATTTCTTTCAGTTTTATTCAATGGAAGAACAACGGGCTCGCTCTGACGCTGACAGTTTGCGGCAAAACCACCTTGGTA
>CBDUHU010000842.1:0-1595 GCA_965366725.1 uncultured Kangiellaceae bacterium | reverse complement strand
TTTGAGTACATCCAATGATTTAAAAGTCGGCATACTTTCCCTCACCAATTAATTTCATTTTTTGAGAACAGCATGAAACACAATGGAACTGACAATTTACTCATGGACTTTCTGGATTTACTCAATCGACTTAAAGAACAACTTTACACAATTAATATCACCCCTTTTAAACAAGAATTAGTGGTCATTGCCCGCCAGTTAGATCGCAGGGAAAAAACACTGAACCAACAAACCACCGATGCTTATGCCAACAACTCAACCAGCTTAAAGCAACGACAAAAACTAACTAAAACTAAATCCGTATTAGCCAGTGACCGAGATATCTATCGCCATATTGATCAAATCCTGGAACTGGCTGAAATCGCATTTAGTAGTGATGATATCGAAAAAATCACCCACTATCATCGCACACTGATTAACGCCATCAGTAACCTGATCGCCAAGTTGGAAGCCGTTCAGCGTATCGAAGCAAAACAAGCCCAACAACAACCGACTAGCTAATTAACAAGGGAGAACCTTATGACCGATAATCACCCCGTTTCAAAATTCCTTCCCTTATCAAGCCGGTTACTTGAGTTACGGGATATAGTGGGGTTTTCAGCCGATTATATTCTGCATGCTTTAGAGTCACTGGAAGATGAGCAACAGCAACATATTGTCTTTTGTCTTTGCACCAACCTACAACGCGCTCGTGCTTGTCTGGAACAGGAAATTCTCAGCCAGGGAGAGGATGTCAGTCACTATCCCTACAATCCCAATTACTTTACCAATGTCGACTTTCTGAAAATTGATATTAATCAGGTAGTCAAACAATTTAAACAAACCTATGGCGATGAAAAAATACGCCGACTGGCAAATAAACTAGGCCACTAATCAACCCGGAGGCAAACCAATGGCAACCGTAAAAATCCCCCAAAGAGTCAAACTGATGGAAGTACAACAAATCGCAGGATTCTCCGCCGATTATTTAATGCAGGCATTTAAACAGCATCCAGATGAGGCGCAGTTAAATACCATTATCACCCTGTGCAGTAATCTCTATCGGGTTGAATCCAACTTAAAAAAACTCACTCAGCAAAATCGTTATCCAGCGGATAACCACCGCTACTCCTCACAGGTATTAATCGAACAACCTGATTCAACAATCAATATCCAACAGGTAGCCACCCGGTTTATTCAGGAAAACCACGGGTATGGTGAATTAAGTTTATTAAGAAAAATCCTGTAAGCCTGCGATAAAAACTGAAAGAGAAGAAATGATGATAAAAGTAAAAAACAATCAGAAAACCACCCTGCCCTGTCAATTTAAACGGCCATATTGCAGTTTTTCGGGTAAAACGGGAACAAATTGTCCGAATTTTAACAATGAATGTCAGGATTTTACTAACCGGTGGATCAATTATTCGACTAAAGTAGCTCTTTTCAAATTAGCTAAACGAGTTATTCAGCTAACAATTAAACAAGTATTTTTAAACAATACCAACCCGTTTTATCAGTCGTTAAAAACAATGTTCAATGATAAAACCACCATCATCAGGGAGATAATTTTTATGAAAAAACCAAGGATAGACAAACCCCTTTTTAAGTTAACCCAA
>CBDUHU010000841.1:0-1596 GCA_965366725.1 uncultured Kangiellaceae bacterium | reverse complement strand
CCTCTATCAAAAACTTCTGTTAAAAGCCCTTGAGTGACTATTGAAAATTAAATACCTAAGTTCAATCGAACCCACTTGAAGTTATTGTTTATATAGTTCAGATAGTTAGATTGGCCTGCCC
The DNA here is from genome assembly GCA_965366725.1 of uncultured Kangiellaceae bacterium. GTDB lineage: Bacteria > Pseudomonadota > Gammaproteobacteria > Enterobacterales > Kangiellaceae > Aliikangiella. The sequence goes on along the minus strand of CBDUHU010000841.1, from coordinate 1,475 downwards.
CAAAAACCCCGCTATTGGCGCTGGTGCACCACAATAGCCAGCCGAATCATAACTATCATTAATTTAGTCTAGAAGGTGCGGTACCGTCCACTCGAGTTTTTCTTGATTGTGAGCAAATTACTCTGACATCTTGATTTACTCTGACACCTTGATTTTCTCATTTTTTGAGTAAACATCTAAAATTCATTTATTTTATCCACTTTATTCTGATTTTATTAAGATAGAGCACTGAACAACCGAGTATCAAATTAGCATAGATACTCGGCGTTAATTTCATTTATATGAAAAGGAGTAATCCCCTGTTCTATAGAGAAAATGGTATCAGCTTCTTCTGCTGAGTTAATAAGTTCACCTCTCCCCAAAGCATGCAATTCAAAAAGTTCATAAAGCGACAATTTATTTTTGCTATGTACTATCGCTTCTAACTTCTCTTCTATTGAAGCAGCATTCGACTCAACATTATTGCCGCCCCATCGAGTTCTTCTAGATGTAGGCATATCCACCCAAATCGCTTTCTTTGTTACCAAATCAAACATGATTGGGATGATATTTTTACAGTTTGCTTTCACATCAATCTTCTGTTCAACAGTAGCGGGATTGAAGATCTCATTACTTTTTGGGGCAGAACGAGTCATCCATCCAGCATAACAAGATTCATGCTCCGCGAAAGTTGGACCTGAAAATACAAGTACGTTCATTGCCAGGTAACGCGCGCCACGTTTCACTGCAGCTCCCATTGTGACATCAATAAACTCACATGCGCCTTTTCTGGCAGAGGTTATGTCCCCACTATGATACGCCTTAAATCCTTCCGATTTAAGATTGGTATAGCTTACCTGTTCAATCAGATTAAAATCAGCATCATGAAAGCTCGCACTCAGATCGATATCCTGTCCTTTCCAGTAGATAAAAAAACGTAAAGTATCCTTATCACCAATCGGCAATCGAGTACCTCTGGCAACATTGAACAACCCTTCAGATGCACTGCGTTGCTGAGAAGGTAAAGGGCAATCCATCAATTCAGGATCAATCCAGACTTTCCCTAAAGAATCAAGCTGAGAAAACCGCTCTATCAATGATTTCTGGACAACTATAATCAAGCTCTGCTTAACAGGCCCTGACAAATGTTCATCAATACTATCAATCACAACCGCTTTTTGAACCGCGCCTTTTGGAAAAATGACTCGCTTGTCATTAGCCATATTACGGTAATTTAAATGTCCTAAAAGCTGAGACAAATTCCTGGTAGGGATCTGGTCAACCACGCTAGAGAATTTCTCTACTATGAATTGCTGTTTATCTGCTGATGCAATTCGCAGCACTTTATCAATTCGACGACCAAACTCACCAGGTCGTGTCACTAAAAGCTTAACTAGTGAATCAATATCCTTGTTCGTAATATAACGTTCAATATGTCCATAAAAACTCTCAAGTGATTTGTTATTTCTCGCCTTTGATGCAATCTCATAAACCTT
>CBDUHU010000840.1:0-1598 GCA_965366725.1 uncultured Kangiellaceae bacterium | reverse complement strand
CGGCGACGGCGACCGCGACCGCGACCGCGACCGCGACAGCGACCGCGACCGCGACAGCGACCGCGACAGCGACCGCGACTGCGACCGCGACTGCGACCGCGACAGCAACCGCGACAGCGACCACGACAGCAACCGCGACCGCGACCGCGACCGCGACCGCGACCGCGACTGCGACAGAGGTATATATTGGGTTCCTGATAGTTGTTCAACGAGTAGCAATAATTGGTAAAGATTCTGGCTTAAAGTAGTAGGCTTCGGTAGTGTTTTCTCCGGGAAAATACTTAACCACACCGATGGCTGGCTTTCTAAAGTAAAAATACCTGCAAATTCTCCTTGAGATAACCAATGATCAACGGGCATTATTTTCAATGCCGCATACCAGAGAGAACCTTTTTCCGGCAGCCAGGACTCTAATTCATTTAGTGAGTTAGGTATCAAAGTTTGATTATCTTGCTGTCTTAGATAACCTGTTGAGTATTGATTTAGCCACTGCGCGATGATGCACTGACAATCCTCTTGATTAATTAAAACGTTATTACTTTCTGCTAACCACTGACTGGCACCTGCGAGATAAAGTAATGATTGTTGACGGGCATCTTCTTCAGCTTGTGTTGCTGATAGAATAGAACGATTGTGTGCGGCTTTTCCTTCTTTAACTGACTCTTCAATTTCTTCCATCACAAACCAACTATGGTCATCGGTGGGATTATTCCAGCGAGTTATTATGGGTTGTAACCAATCATTTAATGCTTCTGGTTGATAAAACCCTTCAGGAATTTGCTTATTTGTCTGGAACTTTAGTATTTCAATCACCTTTTGGGTTTCACTCTGAAAAAGTAGCAGCAATAAATCTTTCCCTTCGGCCCAAACTTCTTTAATCTCATTGAGCTTTTCAGCAAGGTTAATCTCAGGGTGAACTAAGCAGGTTGCCATGGCTAGCGGTAACCACTGACTTCTTTGCTGACCAGTAAAGGGCAGCTCATAACCGCAAAAAGCATTAATCAATAATTTTGCCTGTTCAAAATTGCTAACATCCAGTTCTGCTAAAATTTCAAAATGAGCTGTTTTATCCTGTTGATTTCCTGTGGTGGCATGGACGGTTAAAAATAATAGTGCCACTTCATCCCAGCCCGGTTTGGCAAGTTCTGCTAATAGTAATTTTTTCACCTGCGGAATAAATTGACGGGAGCCTCGGCTATTGGCTCGACCATGAAGATATTCAGCGCACAAATATTCCTGAAAACTCAAATGAGAAAACTGGATTTGTTGATCTGCTGGTTCTATCAATAAACCGGCGGGATTTAAAAAATAACTGATGAGATCATCGATCTGAGAGGCATCAATTTTATCAAACTGGCCACCGATATCACTGGTTAATAGCTCATTTAGTTCCTGCTTCATTTGTTGATGGGACCAGGTAACCTGACGCTTACTGATATCATCCTCTGCACCTTTTACTTCGGCGGCAATATTTTGACTTCGCCAGGCCAGATAACCCAGTGCGCGACGCAGTTCATTTTCATCCCATGCAGGAATATTCTTTCCATGGGTATTGGCCTTTAGTTGGCGGTTTTTGGTTTGACGCATTAAATAAAGAT
>CBDUHU010000839.1:0-1600 GCA_965366725.1 uncultured Kangiellaceae bacterium | reverse complement strand
GCCATTCGCCTAACTTTCGAACAACGTAGCACTGTTTTGACGGATAAAATTGATGCTTTTCAACAAGCATTTATTGAAGAAAAACAAGTACAATGGGCAGCCTTTTGTAAGCGACTCAAGCAAGAGCATGTACCCCTTAGATTTGAGGAAATTGTATCTCAGATAGATAAATTTCTGTCACCGGTCGTCAACATCGTTGTAACTGGCGAGCAATCATCAAAATTATGGACAGCAGCTCAGCAGTGGAATTAAAAACTGAGTGACTCAACTAACCAGTTGTAAGTCGTAAGTCCTAAGTCAAAATAAGTGGGGCAGACCCGTAGTAATCGGGAGTAATCGGGGACAGACCACGGTTTACTATTCAACAGAGCCTAGATTTTCTACTTGCTCTAATAACTCATGGGTAATTGATACCAGTTCTGACAATAGCTGGTCTGTTATATCCAGATTGCCTTCATATTCAGCAAGATTTCTTAGTTTATGGCATTGATCTAAAACACGCCATTTTGCCTTTTCGAAACCAACGGTATGCTGTAAACATTGAAACACAAGGTAACGGTTATCGGACCGATAGCCGTGCCAACGTAATGCGGCTAAAGCTAGAGTATGTGCAGCACCATAAGCTGATAGAAAACGACCGTCTTCGGATAATGCTTCAATTTTAGTATCCTGTAATCGTCGTTTGGCAGAATTCAGCATGCCATCAAATTCTTTTTGATCCGGCGGTTCTTTTTTTAATTTACCGATTTTAACGAGGTTATCCAAATTCTCTAATGTCATCTTCAGTCCCTTTTATCCATAGCTTCGGTTGTTCCATCACTCGAATTAAAAATGCATTTTTTTCTTCGAGTTTTCTTTTTAGTTGTGCCTGATCGTAAATCGTTGGATTAACAGGCCGACCCAGCGAATGCTCCGCATCAGAAAGAGCGGTCATTAAATCAGCATAGGCCAAAGAATTTGCCACCACCATTAAATCGATATCACTACTGGCAGTATCTTCACCTTTGGCCATAGAACCATAAATAAACGCCCATTGGATTTCAGAATCCAGTTCTAACAGGGCCGCTTTTATTATATCCACAAGTCCGAAGGTTTTGCGGGCTATGGCTACAAGCTCTTCGAAAATAGGGCACTCCCTGTTTGCCTGGTAATGATTCTGGTTACCAATGCGCTTTAGGGTGATCACACCGGCCGCATGCATCTGGTCCAGTTCGCGCTTAATTGTCCCTTTACCAAGTCCCGCCAGACGGACAATCTCATTCAGGTAGAAGCTTTCATCCGGCCTGCCAAACAATAATCCCAGTACTTTTTGCTGTGTCCTGGTGAACAGCACGTCACCAAGAGAAGTTGATGCCATTTTGAAAAACCCTATAAAGTCCCATATTGGGTACTATAGGTCACTTATTGGGACCTTTCAAGATTTTTAACTTTAATATTACATTAAAAAGACCAGGTCTCGCCTTTTGCATTCACCTATGTATTTAGTCTGGCCCGCTTGCGCATGACAAGAGGGTTTACTGGATACCGGCCAGGAGCATGCCGGCATGACGGTGGTGCTGGATATTGGTATTTTAAGATCCCTCGGCAACGGCGATAAAAC
>CBDUHU010000838.1:0-1603 GCA_965366725.1 uncultured Kangiellaceae bacterium | reverse complement strand
GACTAATATCGCGTCCTTGAGTTCTATTTTTTTTGTTTCGCTGATAAAGCTTATTTTTTAATCCCAACCAACTAAAAGGGTTTCTGCCAATAAGCATTGCAACCCCTTCTGGAATTAATGTTCTTTCAACCTCTCTTAGTAATAAGTGCGGATTGCTACTGTTTTGCAAAATATCTGGTAATAAGGCTAAGTCTATCGTATCGGAAGCAATGGGTAGTTCTTCAAAATTACAAATGATCGATAGCTCCTTGCACTGCTTATCCGTTGCAGGTGAACCGATAGTTATCTGATTTTTAATACACAAGTGTTCGCCACATAGTTGTTTCGCTAAAGCTGAATATAGCAGCGCATTATAGCCAAATGTTTGAGTCAATAGCGGAGCAAGACTTTCAGCTATCAACTGTTTTCGGTTAATGCATAACCTTGAATCTGGATTTGTGTTTAAGTCGGACAATTTCGCTTGTGACATTTGTGGCCTCCAGCGTATGATTCAGTTAAACTCCAACAATCTTATCTCTAATAGTAGCGCAAGGTTAATATGATTGCTATCAACCCCATTCCGGCATTTGATGACAACTACTTCTGGATCATCAGTAATAATAATAATGCTGTTGTAGTCGATCCAGGCGAGGCAAGGGTTGTGAATGAATACCTGGAGAAAAATGAGCTTAATCTGGTTGGTATTCTTATTACCCATCATCATGCCGATCACACTGGGGGGGTCGCTCAACTTAAGGCAGAGCATCTTTGTTCAATATGGGGTCCTGCTTCTGATCCAGTTAAAAACCTTGATCACACTTGCCAACAGGGCGACCAGGTAACCATTCCGCTGCTAGATTTAAGTTTTCAGGTTATCTCTACTCCCGGCCATACCTTAGGTCATATCGCCTATTTTCTGGCGGAAGGCCAGCTATCCCCGAATGCCTTATTCTGTGGTGATACATTATTTTCTGGTGGTTGCGGTCGAATATTTGAAGGCACTCCGGATCAAATGTGGCAGTCAATACAAAAACTAATGGCACTACCTGAAGATACGCTGGTTTTCCCTGCGCATGAATATACCCTTTCAAACTTAGATTTTGCGCTAAAAGTAGAACCTGAAAATCAGGCACTCAATGACTATTATCAGCAAGTCAAACAACTCAGAGCGACTAATAAGCCCACACTACCGTCGAAGATCGCGCTAGAGAAGCTTATTAATCCCTTTATGCGAGTAGAAAGCCCGAGCGTAATAGAGTCAGCAGTTAAGCGAATGCCAGAAAGTGCAACTGCGGGTGCTGATGTATTTGCCACCATTCGTCAATGGAAAGATTGTAGCTAAACAGAGACAGCTCAGAGATGTTTATCCAGCAAGTGACGACTTCAAATTTGACATGTCAGGTCATTAAAAATAACATCTTATTCGACTTTACCTTGCTATGCTGAAGAAGTATTGCGACCAGCCGACATTCGATCGCATTTTTTGCTATTAAATGTTAAAGAGGATTTATCATTGAAATTTAAATTTCTGTTTTTATTGAGCTTTATATCACTAAATGGTTGCACCACTTTTTTAGTGAATAACAGCAATACTGTGGATACTACTCAATCCCAGATTCAAGCA
>CBDUHU010000837.1:0-1606 GCA_965366725.1 uncultured Kangiellaceae bacterium | reverse complement strand
AACTCAAAAAATGAGTTGATTATTTTTAAGGCAATCTATATTTCCGCGTAAGCATTCCAAATAAAAGTCTAAATCAGAATATTTAGTGGTTTTTATCATGACTAAAATAGTTAAAGAATTCGATCTTACCCTTACTCAAAAAGATATTTATTTTGATCAGATTAAATACCCTGAAAACCCAGTTTACAACGTCGGAGGGTACATTAACCTGGGAAAGATAGATCCGGACAGGTTGAAGGTTGCTCATCAACTAATTACTAAATCTATCGACTGTTTTGGTTTAAGAATCAAAATAACTTCGGCTGGCGCGGTGCAATATATTAGCTCCGAAAGAAATACTGAATTACCAATAATTGACTTCTCTCAAAAAGAGAACTCGGAACAGGTTGCATTGGACTGGCTGGCTAAATTATTCTCGACGGCTATTACAATCGATAACTCTGAACTCTTCAAAGCATATTTAATCAGAGTTAGTAATGACTGTTACTGGTATGTGGGCTTTGCTCATCACCTTTCTATGGATGGTTGGGGGTTTTCTAACTGGGCTGACAAGCTTTCACAGCTTTACAGTAATGATAATGTTGCGATAGCCAGTCAACAAGATTGGGAGTCAATTGTTCTCTCAGACAAAGAATATATATCAGGAAAAAAATACCAGCGCGATTACGATTATTGGAAAACACAAGGTTTAACAGAAACACGTTTCTTAAGACCTAATAATTTGAATAGGTTCGATGAATTTAGGCTGACCCCTAGTGGTCGAGCTATAAGGCCGTTCAGTCAGACTGAAATCGAGCAAATCAGGCTGGTTGCTGAGCAGTATAAAGTCGGCTTTTCTCATGTAGTATTAGGAATTTTCGCGAGCTATTTTTCTATTGCATATGACAGCAATAATATCCTCTTCGGCCTTCCATATCATAATCGTAGAAGCAAAGCTCAAAAGCAAATGCTGGGAGTGTTTACCAGTGTGACTCCATTGCTGGTTGAGCTCTCACATACAGTCTGTTTTTCTGACTTGATTGTCGATATATGTAAAAGACAGAAGCGAAATTTTCGCTATCAAAGATTGCCGATAAGCAACATTATGAGAGCAGCTGATATTGTCAGTAGTGAAAAACTTTATGATATTGGTTTTAGTTACCTACACCTTAATAATCACTTAAAGTTTGATGAAAAAGCTGCCAGCTTAAATTATGTCAGCCATAACCATGAAACTACCCCGCTAATGATCACGCTGTGGGAGAACTCACAAAAAAATACAGTAGAAATTCAACTAGATCACAATTTGGCCTACTTTGAAAAATCAGAAGCAGAGCGCTTAATCTCTCATTTTAATCTGATAATGAAGCAGGTGATTAGAACCCCTGAATTAGCATTAAAAGATATTAATATACAATCTAAATCTGAGCAGGATTTCTTATTTTCTCTGATTAACAATAAACAGAAGATAGCGAGAGAGAATAAACTAGTCCATCATTACTTTGAACGACGAGCTGCAAATAAACCTGATGATACCGCACTAGTATTTGCCGGCAAAGAAATGACTTTTAACGAGTTAAATACGACTGCAAATCAACTGGCTCACTATATGAGTGAACAAGGTGTG
>CBDUHU010000836.1:0-1611 GCA_965366725.1 uncultured Kangiellaceae bacterium | reverse complement strand
CCCGACTCTCCGTTAATAAAAATTGGTGCCTGACTTCGGGCTAACTTAATAATTGTTTGCTTAAGCTTTTTCATCACAGCTGTATCGCCAATAAGCTGTTTTTTTACTTTTCCACTGGCTTTCGATTTCGTTTGAATTGATTGGTTTAGTTTCAATGCAGAGTTAATCAGATTTCTTAAAGCATTCAGATCAACCGGCTTTGACAAGAAATCAAAAGCGCCAGCTTTCATAGCGTCAATTGCGGTAGACATGTTGCCATGAGCCGTAATTAAAGCAACAGGAAGTTCAGGAAAGTTTGTCTGGATATGACTAACTAATTCTATACCGTCTCCATCGGGTAAGCGCATATCAGTGAGGCAAATATCAAAGGTGTGTTGCAATAAGAGTTGATGTGCTTCATGCAAATTTTCCGCTTTCAGTGAGTCGATATTCATTCTTGACAATGTAATCCCCAAAAGCTGTAAAATATCTGGTTCATCATCGACTATCAATGCAAGCGGTGTCTTTGACATAAACTATTTACCTTAAGAGATTATCTATGTTGAATGCTCAGTGCGTTAAGCGATGAGCTTTTTATTACGTCATAATAGAACATATACTATATGTACTATTATCGATCAATATTTTTTATTATTCGCCAACTGCCCAAATGATAAAATCTGTGAATATTTGGTATTTATTACAAGGAGCTTATTTTTCTGCCAGATTTGAGGTAGAAAAGCTGATCCTGAAACAGGAACCACCAGTTGGCAGTGGAATATAATCTAACCTTGCATGGTTTGCCTCACAGAGCTCTCTTGATAAATATAACCCCAATCCTGTTCCACTTCTTGAAGTTGTAAAAAATGGTTCAAAAATTTTCTCTGATAACTCAGGAGAAATACCTTCACCTTTATCAATAACATCCAGAAATGCAGTGTGGCTATGGGGTTCAATACCCACCATCAATTGTACTATCGGTTTACCGATTTTAAGTTCGCTATACCTGGCTGCATTGTCAATCAGGTTTGTCATAATTTGCGATAGTTGAGATAAGTCAAAGTGCACTATCAGGTTTGAGGTTTGGAACTGTGCATCAAGAAGAGGAGAGGTCGATCTTCCTGAGACATACTCCTGAACCATAATTGGTATATATTGAGAAAGGTTGATTTCTTTTAGTCTCACCGCATTACGCTGGGAAAGTTGCATGATATTTTCGATAATGTCGTTGACCCTTTTTGTATTGTTCTCGATGATATTAACTAAGCCCTGACTGGTTGGATCAATTTCATCAGACTCCTTAAGCAGCTGTGCCGCATGGCTTAATGCGCCCAGAGGGTTTCTTATTTCATGAGCAATCGATGCTGTTAGACGACCAAGTGAAGCCAATTTGAGTCGTTGGGCATGTTGTGTGAGAAGTGTTGTATCTTCCAGAAATATGATTACATTTTCTTTAGTATCCCCAATTGCTGAAAATTGAGGCAGTAAATTTGGCCCTGTTGCAGTATTTTTGAATTCTTTTGAGCGATGGGTTTCTTTTCTTCGCCATAGATTAAGTTGCCTGGCCAAGGGGGTAGATACTTGTTCGAGTCGTCTGGATTTGGTTTACTCAGGCCTAACCAGATGAATCCA
>CBDUHU010000835.1:0-1625 GCA_965366725.1 uncultured Kangiellaceae bacterium | reverse complement strand
GAAATAAGAAAAATAGTCCCTATCAGATGAATGACTTTTATTTTCTTCCACCAGGCGTCTAACCAAACAAGAATTGAAATCATCAATGAGATAACAAGTACTGCTACATCAACCAATTGAAATTCTATAATGGAAAGATGGGGTATTGGTAAATCAACTAGCTGTTGCTGGTTATTATTTGAAGAGCCTGATGCAGAAAAAATGATATTGCCAATTAGAAACCCGAATATCATGATATAACCGATACTAAATAAACTGTTGAATATACCCTGCTCACTTTTAAATATTTTGCTAACAGAATTCCAATATTTTCCCATGTCTTCAAATCCTGGGGTATTTTTTAGTGGCTGCATATGCAACTCCTGATAAGCTTTTATTAGCAGGTAAATAGAACAAATTAATGGTGTGAATTTTTGTTAACTGTTACATAAAAATGTAGTTTAACACCTCGATTTATGTGGTATGAATTAAGCATCTGAATCAAGTGCGTTGATAAGCTAGTCCCCTTGGCAAGCAATAGCATTCCGCGTGAATTAAAAAGATCTCTGCTAACAATCATTCCAGGCTCCAGGGCATCAACAGTTAACCAGGAGTCAGTACTTTCAGACTCTATTTTATTATCATCTTCAACTTGTTCTATCAATAAATTGACCAGCAGTGGATCATAATAGATGCCAGAATATTGTTGAATATAACCTAACGCTTGTCGCTTGCTAGCAGCATGACGATGAATTTTCTCACAATAGTCGATCACTAATCTTAAAATCCGAGCGGTTATCGGGATGCCTTCATCCGCTAAACCATCAGGAAATCCACTACCGTTAAAATTCTCGCGGTGACTTCTAATAATTTTTGCGACCTCTTCCATATGGGGTAATGGCAAAAGTGCCTCCTCTCCAAAAGCGGGATATTGCTCAAACTGCACCTTATCTGCATCACTTAGATTGCAATATTTTCGTTTGATAATACGATCGGGTAATACCAGACACCCAAGGTTATAGAGATTGGCGGCATTTTCAATTTCACTGATATACCTGGAATTTAGCCCAACTGTATTCCCTAGTTGACTTGAATAATCGACTATTTTTTTTAAATGCTCAAATGGAACCCCCAACTTCTGATTAACCATACCTGAAAAAACTCTGATCATTGTCTTATAACTTAAAGCAAGTTCGCTCTTTGTTAGCTCGAGAATAGACTGAACTTCTACAAGGTTGTTATTTTTGCGTCTTACTTGCGAAGCAAGGGACTTATTTATTTTATTAAGCTTTGCCGACTCCGACTTAAGTAATTCTGCTTTTTCACGCTTTTTGTCAATCAATGACTTATGCTTGATTGCCTCACTAATAACGGATTTCAACTTTGCGTTATCCCAGGGTTTATTGATATAACTAAATATTTTCCCATTATTGATTGCTCTAACCGTTGTCTGGTGCTCTGAATACCCTGAAAGTAAGATACGTATCGAGTCAGGGGAGAACTTTTTTGATGCAGCAAGAAATTCTGCACCATCCATATTCGGCATTCTCATGTCAGAAATAATAATGTCGTAGTTATTTTCAGCAACAAGATTTAAAGCATCTATCGGTACTGATTCAATATCGACTGAGTAACCAACCCGACCA
>CBDUHU010000834.1:0-1628 GCA_965366725.1 uncultured Kangiellaceae bacterium | reverse complement strand
GTCAACATAATCGCTCTAAAACGCTGTGTCCCCGCCTGCAATACAGCATCAGTAAGTCTTAGTCCTTCTTTACGTGCACGATTAACAAACTCAACCATAATCAAACTATCATTCACTACCACCCCGGAAAGGGCGATAATGCCAAATCCGGACATCATACTAAAGCTCTTGTCAAAAACAAGATGGCCAATAATGGCACCAATAAAACCAAACGGGATCACTGACATCACCATAAGTGGCTGAACATAAGATTTCAACGGAATCGCTAATAAAATATAAATCAGAATAAAAGCAATTCCCATTGAGTTACCTAACTCTCTAAATAGCTCTCCCATCTCTTTACTTTGTCCACTTAGCTCTGACTTAACTCCCGGGTATTTCTTCACTAACTCAGGAATAAAGGTACCGTTAATTTCTTCAATAACCAGTCTGGACTCAATTTTTTCCGGATCAAACTCCGCCATCACTGACACTGCACGTCTTCGATCTTCGCGCTGTATTGCAGAAACCCCTTTACCTAGCTTAAATTCTGCCACTGAAGAGAAAGGAACCCATTCACCCGATGCCGTGCGAATTCTCATATTTTCCAGGTTGGCAATTGAACGTCTTTCTTCCTCCGGATAGCGAACCATTACTTTAATTTCATCTTTTCCACGTTGAATGCGCTGCGCCTCTTCACCATAAAAAGCCTGACGCACCTGTCTTCCCAGATCAGCAAGAGAAATACCTAATATTTCAGCACTCGGCTTTAACGCCAGTTCAATTTCCTTATTGCCAGCACTATTCGATTTTCGAATATCATAAATACCATCATATTCAGCAAGTTTTGCCTGTAACTCCAGAGAAGCTTTTTCCAGATTTTGATAATTAGTTCCCATTAAGCGAAAACTAATCGCGGCGTCCCCGCCGGGCCCTGCTGTCGACATAAAGCGTAGTTCTTTTACTCCGGCAACTTCGCCTACAGTACTACGCCACAACTGTTCAAATTCGACAGAATCAACTTGTCGAGTTTCACCTTTGGTTAATTCCACTAACATACCACCGCCATTATCACCCTGAGTCCAGGCTAATGAATGTAGCGCGATTGGTTTGTTATTATTTTTAACGGTTAGTTCTGCATCAACTTTCTTAACTGCGGCTTCCATTGACTGTATCAGCTTATCGCGAGTCGCAATTGGTGAACCTTCATTCAGAGTAAACCTGGCCTGGATCATATCTCCTGGAATAGTAGGAAAAGGTTCTGTCTTAATTACCCCGGAAAAAATAACCGCAATTGAAATAAATAAAATAGTGATAAAAGAGATTAATGTCAGGTAACGATGAGCAATCACTTTTTCAAGCAAAGGGCGATATTGATAATTAGCAAAATCTTCCATTCCCTGCCTGATTGCGTGTTGGAGTTTACCAAACCTGCCTACTTTACTTTCGTCATATTCTTTATATGTCATATGTGCCAGGTGAGCCGGTAATATCCATTTTGATTCAATCAGAGAAAATACCAGGCACAATATAACGACAACCGCTATCGCCTCAAAAAATGGTGCAAACATAAAGTCCAGTGTGAGCAAAGGAATAAAGGCTGCAATAGTTGTTAATACCCCAAATGTAGCAGGCACAGCGACTCGTTT
>CBDUHU010000833.1:0-1630 GCA_965366725.1 uncultured Kangiellaceae bacterium | reverse complement strand
GAGATTGTTGATGCAGATAAAATAGACTTTCAAATTTCATTCGACCTATTGAAAGAGTCGCATAATTTTTGCCAATCTAAGCATAATATTGAAAATATGTTAAACGCATACAATTTGCGTCCTGCTCGATTACATGGCGACTTATATCTATCAAGTAGTGAGATGGCATGGGCAATCAAACAGCTTGCGCATTTGCCCAGACCTGTGATTGCGATTTGTCCGGATGGAACTTCTGCATCGTTAGAGAGTTCTCCCTGGTATAAGGAAAAATGGTCAAAGCTGATTAGAGTCCTTAATGGTAAGGCGAGTTTTGTTCAACTAGGAAGTTATGGGTTTAAGGATAAAGAGTTTGATATATTTAAACCGAAAACAACCATACGCCAATTAATGGCATTGGTATGGGCATCTGATCTTTATGTTGGTTTTGATGGTGGTGTTTCACATATCGCCAGTGCTTTTGAAGTTCCGTCGGTTGTTTTATGGGATGCTGTTAGAAAGGTGGAGCTCGAAGAAGATAAGTGTGAAGGCTTTAGTACTGCGATGATGAATCGATGGGCATATCCTCAAAATGAAAATTTAGTGATTCTTGGAGAAACTAATGATGAAATATTTTCTCAATGTGTTGAGTTTATCATCGGTCGATTAGCAACAGCTGGATTTAATCAATTTTCGTTAAACCAGTTAATTGACTCAACCCAATAAATATTAGTGATATTATTTAAATTGACCAATTACAGTGGTTAGCACGAAGAATTTACTTGAGTTAAATTCGGGTATATCCTATCACTCAGAAAACAGAATAAACCCGAATTATTGAAGTTACTAAGGGTGCTTGGTTAACTTCTGGTTTGGAATGTACATTGATTGGGTTGAAAAACCAACATAGCTACAGTCACCATTTTCATCCCAGCGGAAAGTAACAAAGGAATAAGAATTAATTGTCCTCATTTGTTTTAACAGGTTTTCATCTTGAGTAAAGCAAATGATAAGATCATCTTCTGTAGTTCTAGCTTGGCAAAAAGCCCATGAAATAGGTTCTCCACCAGTCAATAACGTTCGTTGCCCACAGCCAATTAATTCATTTTCATTGTCTGAGAATCGTGCTGTGACCATATCACCCTGAGCACTCCTGTTGTCAGTGTCAATAACTACATTAGCTGGCTGTACCACGCCTGCGCTGCTAGCAAATGACGCCACTGCCATAATGGCTGAAATTAATAATTTTTTCATAATATTTCCCTTTTTGTTGTTAGTGAACAAGTCTTATCTTTCCTGAGTTTATTTCTTTCGCCAGTTGGCGAAATTTTTCAATTCGATGGTTCTGATCGAGTTGTGCAATTTCAGACTGGAGTTGTTCCATTTGTGAACTGGTGATCTGGCTATTATCTATATATTGAGCAATATGAGATTCAACAACCTCAATTTGTTGATGGTCGCTCGTTGTAGGAGCTGGTTTTGCTATTAATCCTGAGCTTTTTTGATTGTTTATTGCTGAGTAGTGACTGAATTGTGTCTGAATTTCTTCTCTAATAATATTGCGTATAAGACTTTCATTTTGATTAGTAAGAACAGGACTGTTGCCAGATGAGGCCTGGATATTTTCTGGAGGCGCATTTGACACTCGAACCTG
>CBDUHU010000832.1:0-1640 GCA_965366725.1 uncultured Kangiellaceae bacterium | reverse complement strand
ATGCAGCCAATGTTGACTTAAAATCCTTTAGCGAGAAGTTTTATTACAAACTGACCGGCTCTCATCTGCAGCCGGTTCTGGAAACATTGGTTTATCTTAAAAAACAGACTAAGATCTGGTTAGAATTGACCTGTTTGTTAATTCCGGGATGTAACGATTCTAGTCGCGAAATCGATCAAATGAGTCGCTGGATCGTTGATAAACTAGGGAGAGATGTTCCTCTTCACTTTACTGCTTTTCATCCTGATTGGAAAATGAAAGACATACCGCCAACGTCTTTGCAAACACTACTTGATGCTCGAGAAATATCTATAAATAATGGTATTCGCTATGCCTATTGTGGCAACGTTCAACATAGTGACAGTCAAACTACATACTGCCACCAATGCAACAATAAGCTGATTGAAAGAGACTGGTATCACATAACCGAATGGAAGCTAAAAGCAAAGGGATGTTGTGGCTACTGTGGTGCCTCTCAAGCAGGCATATTTGAAGCTATTGCTGGTAGCTGGGGAGGAAAACGTGTCCCAGTTAATTTTTCCTTGTGATTGATGTTATTACTTTTTCTTATGGTGAATCTGAGTGAACAGGTTGAGTTTCCAGATTAATGATGTAGTATTGGCCATTAGAAGTAACTCATTACTCATTTGACTATTAGATATCCATGTCGATTAATTGTTTGCTAATAAATATTCGTATTTCTTTTCCTCGTCCCCTCGTGGGTTAACTCCCTGCGCCTATTAAAATTAGTTAGTTCATTGTTATTGTTGATCAGCAATTTATTGATTGGATCACAATAGGATTAAAATTAAAGTTTTTCGGTTGAACAAATACGAGTTTGTTTTATTGACCGACTACTAATGTGAGTTTCTTATGTTTCAACAACAAGTATCAAGCTATCGACTGGTAATTAAGGTTGGCAGCGCCTTGATTGCACCAGAAGGGAAAGGTTGTAGTACCAAATTTTTATTAGCATTAGCTGATTTTATTCAACATTGCAGAAAGAATAGCCAACAGCTATTGATTGTTTCTTCGGGGAGCGTTGCTGCCGGTGCCGGGCTTACTAACTATGATTTAACACAACCATTATCGATTCCGAAAAAGCAGGCACTTGCCGCAATCGGTCAGTCGCATATTATGCAGCATTGGCAAAAATTATTTGATGATACTTGTGCTCAAATACTACTTACTCGGGCTGATCTGGAAAATAAAAAAAGAAGAATTAATGCACAAAACACCCTTAATACGCTATTTGATATGGGGGTTATCCCAATCATTAATGAAAATGATTCTGTCGTTGTTGATGAACTGGTTGTTGGTGACAATGATAATCTTGCTGCGCAAGTCGCTGTGTTATGTGAAGCCGATCAACTTATTATTTGTAGTGATGTTAATGGCTTATATGATAAGAATCCCAGCCGACATGATGATGCTGTATTAATTCCTCAGGTAAAACAGGTAACTCAACAGATATTCAATTTTGCAGATGCAACCGATAATCCAATTGCAACAGGCGGCATGCATACCAAGTTAGAAGCTGCTCTGTTAGCAACCAATGCCGGTATTGAAACCTTAATTATAAATGGAAGACGTGCGGAGTCATTTGATAAATTAAAAAATAACCAGCAGGTCGGTACGCG
>CBDUHU010000831.1:0-1655 GCA_965366725.1 uncultured Kangiellaceae bacterium | reverse complement strand
GTCTTGCAGACTACGTAGCTGGCTAATATCATGCTTGCCTGTCTTGTCAACTAATGCATACAAATAAACCCAACCCACACCTGTGGCATCAGGACCTAGTTGCGGTTTAGCATTGGCAGGTAATGAAGGTGCTACCTGACTTAAATACTCCAATACCCTACTACGGGCCCAATACAAATCTGTCTTTTCATCGAAGATAATATAAACATAAGAATCACCAAAAAAAGAATAACCACGAACAGTTTCAGCCCCTGGCACTGATAACATTGCGGTGGTTAATGGATAGGTTACCTGATCTTCAACCACTTGAGGAGCCTGACCGGGGTAACTGGTTTTGATGATCACCTGCACATCTGAAAGATCTGGGATCGCATCAACTGGCGTGTTTTTAAGGGAGAAAATACCAACCCCAACTAATATTAATGTCGCTAGTAAAACAAAAAAACGATTACCAACAGACCAACGGATAATTGATTCAATCATTATAATTTCCTGCTAAGTTAGTCATTGGACATTCGAGTTTCAGTTTCTAATATCTCGGTGATCACAAAATCACCATCAGTCAGATGAAAAGTAAATTTAATTTGGTCGCCCTGTTTAAAGCCTGATAAATCAATTTTATCAACTACCATAAAATCCAGAGTCGCCGCTTCACGCCCCCACTCTTCTATTGCGTCGCGACTGATATTAAGCATTCGATGATTAGCCATCACTGTATTGATAACACCATTGACGGTTGCCGAATTATTTGCAATTTCATCGATCATAGGAGCATCTTCTCCGGGGATATGGATGTTACTTACCATATAATTTCCATCGGTTACTTTCTCTATTTCAATATGAACTTTCATTCCTTCTAGTAGCTGGGAAAAGTTAATTCCATCCACGGCAATAAAATCCATAGTCATCACTGGCCAGTCCCATACTTCGATTGGCTGATGAGTGGCGTTAATCATCTTATGACCTGCCATAAAGCTATTAATGGTAGCTTCAACCCAGACTTTGTTTTCGACCATTTGTTCGTTATTCATACGCTTAAAATCTGATGATTTACTTGATTCAGAATCTAATAAAAATTGCGCTGACGAAACAATCTTTTCACCTTCCTTAATACCAGATAATATTTCAACAAAATTTTGACCATAACGACCGGTTTTAACTTCTATCGATTTAAATCTGCCATTGCCCAGCGCTAATACCACTCGATCAAAACTACCGGTTCGAATCACTGCTTCTTTGGGGATTAACAGTGCTTCCTGATTATCATTAGTGTGGATCACAACTTGCGCAAACATATTAGGTTTTAGGTCCTTATTTCTATTATCAAACCGCAATCTAAGTTTTATGGTACGAGTTTTTGCATTAAGAGTTGGATAAATATAATCGACTTTGCCTAACCATTCTTTGCCTGGCAAATAGGCAAGTGACATAGTTACCGGAAGACCAATTGAAAGCTCCGCTGCCTGTCTTTCGAAAACCTCGGCTTCAACCCAAACTTCATCTAACTTGCCAATTGACATCAGGCTATTTCCAGGTTTAGCGAAAAAACCTTCTCTCACATTCAGGTTATCAATCACTCCTGATTGTGGTGCAAAGAATGTGATATTCTGTTGTACCTTTCTGGTTGTTGTTAAATTTCTGATTACGTTTTGTGG
>CBDUHU010000830.1:0-1660 GCA_965366725.1 uncultured Kangiellaceae bacterium | reverse complement strand
ATTTTCATTGGCAATATATAATTATTTTCGTTTCTCTTATTTTTTTAGGGATTAACGCACTCCCAAATTTTTATGGGAATAATGATGTTCTAGCTCTTTCTTTCGAAAGTAGCGGTTTACCACTGGTTAAAATTAGTCAAATAGAAAAGCGACTAACTGAATATGGAATAGAAGTTAAAAAGATAGGTAGAGTAGGTAATGCTAGATATATTTATCTAAAATCACAAGATGATGTTGAAGTTGCACGGCAAAATTTATCTGCGTTTTTTGGGAATGCTCATCAAGTTGAAGTGATCAACGAGTCTACTGTTCCTGAGTGGTTAAATAACTTGGGAGCCAAGCCTATCAAATTAGGGCTTGATTTAAGTGGCGGTGTTCTTTTTGTTTTAGACGTCGATTCGAACAAGGCCTTTAAGGAAAGGTTGGTGTATGTCGAAAACTATCTAAAATCGTTGCTAAGAGATATAGGTATTCGTAACTCGCAAGTATCAGTTGATAAGCATGCAAGAGTCAAGTTACTACTAAAAAAGAGGGTAGAGCTGAATGGTTTGGTTCAAGAGCTCAGAAAGCAGTTTCCTAAACTACAAATAAACTATAAAAACTCTAGAGCTATATCCTTTTACTATGACAAAAAATCCAGACAGGAATTTCATCAGCAAATTATGAGTCAGTCGTTAACAACGTTGCGTGCTCGAGTGGAGCAATTGGGAATTACTGAAGCTGCTATTCAACGGCAAGGAGAAAATAAAATACGCATTGAGTTGCCTGGTGTAAATAATGCTGCTGAAGCCAGAGCGATTATCGGTGCAACTGCGGCTTTGGATTTTTATGAATTAAAAAAATATGGGGGACAGATAGTCGAGTCAACTGATGGTCATTATATATCAATTAACCCCTTGGCTATTTTTTCAGGTAGTCGGATTAAGGATGCTCAAGCTGGTGTTGACGAAATGGGAAGACCGCTGGTTAATCTAACGCTTGATAAGATAGGTGGAGACAAAATGCTAAGGTTCTCATCTGAAAATATAGGAAATCAATTGATAACGGTTCTTTCTGAGTATTACAAAAATAGTAAAGGCGAAGTTGTAGAAAGTAATAAAGTTATTAGCAACGCTACCATCCAGTCACCGCTATCGATGCGTTTTAGTATTACTAATCTTGGCAGTTCACAAGGCGCTCATGAACTGGCGATGTTATTACGAGCTGGCTCTCTATCTGCTCCCATCACAATTGTACAAGAAAGTAACATGAGTGCGTCACTTGGTGAGTCGAATAGCAAAAATGGTATTGCCGCGCTTATATTAGGGATTTGTATGACGCTCTTGTTTATGGGGATTTGGTATAGAAAGCTTGGATTAATCGCCAATTGTTCATTATTACTCAATTTAATGTGTTTAATTGGATTAATGTCATTGCTACCCGGAGTTGTATTGACTCTTCCTGGAATTGCTGGACTGGTGCTAACTGTCGGAATGGCTGTTGATACAAATGTACTAATATTTGAACGAATCAAAGAAGAGCTATTATTGAAAAGAGGTTTTCTTATAGCTGTAAGAAACGGATATGACAATGCACTAACAACTATCATGGATTCAAATATTACCACGTTATTAACTGGAGGAATCTTATATTCTGTGGGTTATGGCCCTGTTCGTGGATT
>CBDUHU010000829.1:0-1662 GCA_965366725.1 uncultured Kangiellaceae bacterium | reverse complement strand
GTGAATTCCTACCGATGTTGATGTTTGCTGAAAGTACGTAGTTAACATTTGGTAACTGCTCTTTAATGTGTTTATGTGTCTTATCGTTTTTGAAAGTAAATGCTGAAGATGTTGGGACAATCCTGAGACCGGAAATTTTTCGTAAATTTCGAATAACCTCGCGAGTCATTTGATCAGCAAAGGGTTGCCACTTCTCTTTTTCTTGACCTGAAACCTCAAAGGGTGTCACGAGGATATATGGCGAGTCAGCCGTGTCAGTCGATGAAAAATGGAACAGTGCAATTAATAGAAAACTAGCTACAATTACCCCTAAAATCCGATAAGACCGACGATTACCAAGGTGAATATCAGGTCTCTCATCTGATTGATTATCAGTTTTCTTAATTTTTGATTGGGAGTCATTATCTGTGTCTTTTAGTCGTTCTTTGTCTTGACTAGCTAGAGCATAAGAAGATAACTCTGTAATTTCAGCGACAAACTGGTAACCACGACCACGAATGGTTTTAACAACCTGTTGAAGTTCACCGCTATCTCCAAGAATCTTCCGAGCGGATTTTATGCTATTACTCAGAGTGGTATCTGAAACTTCCCGGCCTTCCCAAATCGATTTAAACAATTCTTCTCGGGAAACCACTCGATGTCGCTTTTCTATTAAATAAACGATTAAATCAAAGACTTTTGGCTCAATGGCGATGTTTTCGCCATCTTGAGTAACATCAAATTGCACCGTGTCGATCACAAATGTTGCTACTTGATATTTCATAGAACTTCCAATTCCAAGTTGGTTAAATCCAGTAAAAACCGTTCATTTTAGTGATACTACAACAAAAAGCAGGGAATTATTAGTTAACCATTATCTAATCCTTATGTTCAGGCTTGTCTTTTTTCGGATAATTAAGCTTCATTCTTGGCAAAACGAAGGATAAGGAAATGCCCACCCCACTTGAAATATTGATAGACCCAGTCTCAATGATAGTTTTAGTTATATTTGGCTCGCTAATGATACTGGAAGTTGTTTTTCCAGGTAGAAAATTACCACGGATTAAAGGATGGTACTTACGAGCAACTTTAGTATTTGTATCCTATTTTTACCTCTCCGCCTACCTTCCCCTGCTATGGGATCGTTATTTAAGTGAATTCCAATTATTCAATCTGGAATCTCTCAATCCATTTTTAGCAGCTGCAATTGGATTATTTGTATTGGAGTTGCTGATTTATATATGGCATCGGGCTATGCATCAATTCGATTGGTTATGGCGTATATTCCATCAAATGCACCACAGTGCTGAACGTGTTGATGCGTTAGGGGCTTTTTACTTTAGTCCGTTAGATATGGCGGGATTTACGCTGGTGGGAAGTTTGAGTTTGGTTGTTATTGTTGGGGTAAGTCCAGAAGCAGCAACCTACGTTCTGCTATCTTCTATATTTCTCGCAATTTTCCAACATACAAATGTCAAAACGCCAAAGTGGCTTGGCTATTTTATACAGCGACCTGAGAGCCATAGTCTTCACCACGGCCGTGGAGTTCATCGGTACAATTATTCAGATTTACCTATTTTTGACATCATTTTTGGAACCTTCAAGAATTCCGCAGAGTTTGTTAATCAAAATGGATTTTACGACGGAGCATCTGCTCGTATTTCTGAGATGCTTATGTTTAGG
>CBDUHU010000828.1:0-1662 GCA_965366725.1 uncultured Kangiellaceae bacterium | reverse complement strand
GAATGCTTTGTTGTAGACTCCAGAACTATAATGGACGTTCATCCCACCGACAAAATCGGATGCATGTCCAATTGAGTTTCCATCTTTAGTTGGATCGTCCATGTAACGTAGTGCACCATTACCTTTAAAAATCTGCTCACCTACTAGCCAGTCGTTTGTACCAAGCAAATAGTATTCAGCGACTTCTCCTGCGATATCTGAAAATGCTTCATTGATTCCACCTGACTGTCCCGAGTATTGAAGGTCTGAATTTTGTTCAGTAACTCCATGGCTGACTTCATGAGCAGAAACATCAAGGCTTACCAAAGGGTAAAATCGGTTGCCTCCATCACCAAATAACATTCCTGTACCAGTCCAATAAGCATTTTCGACGCTGCGACCGTAGTGAACATTCATTTCCAGTTGAAAACTTAGTGGTGCGGTGTTGTACCAGTCCCGATACATATTGAAAATTACGTTACCAAAATAATGTGCGTCATTGGCAGGGGAGAAGGCTCCATTGATTTCTTTAAAAGTATTTTCCGGGCAGGTGAAAGTATGAGTGCTACCGCCTCTTGTTCGGTGGTTCATATTGACCGTTCGCACATTGCTATTTTCCATTACACAAGTCCCCGACGATTCGCCGAGCGATAAGGTTCCAAAATCTGTCCCGTATTGATATTGACCAGTCTTTAAATTACCGCCTGGACCAGTTGCTTCAAATGGAGTTGTCGGGTTATTTCCTCCTGGTTTTCCGCCGCCTTTAGCTTTATTTAAACCTTCCCAGGATTCAATAATAGAACCAGTATTAGCATCAACAAATGCCATTGGTCGCGTTGGTTTATCATCTGCATAGGTAAAGTAATCTACTTTGTAGACAAGTTGAGCGAGTGATCCATTCATTCTAATCATTAATTTCGCTGAAGCATTCTCTAGCTCAGATCGCTTATGGCCTTGAAAATTGGCAATAGTATTGATAGCACGGTTTGCGCTGACGGTAGCAATAGTTGACTTCAGGTTTGCCGAGATATCGCGCATCACAGAACCAGTGACAGCTTTCATCAGGCCATTTTCATCATGCTCAACTACAACACTGTAGCCATAAACAGGTATACCTTTATACATTTGTGCATATCGTTGCTTTTTATGTCCCTTGATATCTTGCAGTGATTTAGCCCCTTTAAAACTGTCAAACTCGTTCATGTGAAGCGCAACACTAAGAGCCTTATCACTGACCGGATGATCTTTCAGTTTTTGCTTAACGCCTGCATTAGCAGAAATGCTAATTAAACTCAGACTTGCGAGAGTTGCTAATACAATCGTTTTTAATTGTTTATTGTGCATAAAATTCCTCCAATGAAATTAACCGGGTGTCTGTCGTGTGTCTCTCATATCGAGATAAACGGATAACAAACGAATTAGACCAAAATAATGGATTAACTGGTTTGATATAAATAGTCAGAATACGACAATAACTAAGACTGGAACGACATTACAAATGGGTGATTTTAATTATAATAAGTTAAATTTATATTCCCGGTTAAACTATCTTAAAGAGAGATTTTTTCACTGAGAAAATTAGTCTGGATTATCTCGTATCTAGATGTTTTTTAAAGTAAAAAACGAATAATCCAATAAATAATTTTCAATTAAATAGCTTTAATCCTTACACATTTATTGTGT
>CBDUHU010000827.1:0-1664 GCA_965366725.1 uncultured Kangiellaceae bacterium | reverse complement strand
AAAGGGCTCGTCCAGTAAAATGAACTTTGGATCACTGGCAAGTGCCCGGGCAATTTCTACTCTTCTGCGCTCGCCACCAGACAATGCCATCCCCATTGTTTTTTGCAAGTGGGTTATCTGAAACTCTTCTAATAAGGAATTCATTTTATCAATACGTTGCTGACGGTTAAGTTCGGGGTTCAACTGAAGTATCGCCATTATATTGTCTTCAACGGATAGTTTTCTGAAAACAGAAGCTTCCTGCGGTAAGTAACCGATCCCAAGATTTGCCCTTTGATGCATTGCATCGAAAGTAATTTGTTGATTATCTAACCAGATTTCACCACCATCGACATTTACTAATCCAACAATCATATAGAACGAGGTTGTCTTGCCCGCGCCATTGGGGCCAAGTAACCCGACTATTTCACCAATATTGACATCCAGGGAGACATCAGAAACAACTTCTCGTCCAGAGTATGATTTAGCCAGGCTTTTTACCATTAATTTGCTCATTGCTTATCATTTACCCTTTGAGTCATTTCTGCCTGTTGTTCTTCATTTTTAGGAATTTGAATCACTCGTGTTTGGCTGTTATAGAGTATTTTCTGAGCCTTGATATTATCTCTACCAGTAGTCAGATGGACATCGCCAATAATCTCAAATTGAAAAGATTTTTGGGTGTAATTTAATTCGTTAGCGTTTGCCTGCAACGGTCGTTGCTCAGGTTGGTTAATTTTTACTTCCATCTGACTGCCTTTTATTTCCATTAGCTCTTCAGGAGAAAATGGTAGGCTTAAATAATCACCTTTAACTTCAAAGTAATCGTCTTCAGTATTTTTATGCACTAATAAAACATTTCTATCCGCTGTAATATGCTTATTATCGAGCTGGTATTCAATCATATTGGCAGATAATTTAATTTCTCTTGCTTGAGATTTTTGATTAAGGACCAGTTTCACAGGATTTCCAGTAATATGAATTAATCGTGTTTCACCTTGTGCACTCTTATGCTCTTTGATTTCGTCGCCGCTAATAAATAGCTCTTGATCAGTGAACACTGCATTGCCTTTCCATTTATAAACCTGGTTTGCGATGTCAAGCGCTGAACTATCACTGGTTATTTTCCAATCACTTTGTTGTGAATAAGTTGTAACTGGTATCAGTAACAACCAAACAATGAATAGATATTTATTGTTGTTTTTCTGCTTCATTGATGAACCCTTCTGTTTGTACCTTACCGCTCAAATTAACCTGTTCATTATTAAAGTCAACGGTCATATTGTTAGCAGTTGTTTTTGAATTGGAGGTAGTTATTTCAACCGCAGAATCAGACAAAGCAGTATTTTGATTCAAATCAAAAATTAATGCTTCTGTATTGATAACTGCTTTTGCTTTTGTGCTAACTGCAGATTGTCGGATCTCAACATCACCTTCAAATGTTATCAGCTTGTGAGCATGTTCTAACTGACCTTTTTGTGCATTGACTGACCATTGAGTATTTATTTGTTCTGGATCCTGTACCAGGATCTGGGGGGCAATCAATTGTGATAATTCAAGAGATTTAAAATGTTCTAACTTTTCCGCTTTAATCTGGTTGCTGAGATTGCCCTGACTATCAAACTGTTTAATTGAAACTTGCTTAAAGTAGTAATCTGCGGTTGATGGACGTACTACACTGACTG
>CBDUHU010000826.1:0-1667 GCA_965366725.1 uncultured Kangiellaceae bacterium | reverse complement strand
TTTTTACTGATGAAAATATTGATAAGTTTCTCAGCGGCAATGAAGGGGTTAAGCCCGAGCTCCATTTAGAGCCGGTAATCCAAAAAATTGATCTATCGCCAGCATTTGATAGCTTGTTAGATGTCATCATGAAATCATCATTTGGCGGGATGTTAGGCATGTTTGGTGGTCAGGAAGCTCTATTACCGTTAAAAGAACCATTTATAGAAAACATGAAGGCTTCAATTATCGAAATAACGAAGGAAGAGTCGTTTAGTGAGCTACTAAAATCAGAAATTGAACAGCCTGAAGTTTTATCCGATATTAGAGATAAAGTCTCCGCAATTATTGACAATAGACTCGAAGAGCTAACTCCTCAAATGGTAAAAGAGATTATTCAAGAAATGATAAAAGTACACCTGGGCTGGTTAGTGGTCTGGGGCGGTGTTTTTGGGGGCTTGATTGGTTGGCTATCGACATTGATAAACTTCTAATTAGTCACTTTGCAACAAGCAATTGATAAATCATGTTGCTCGTGTATTATTAACCTCACGGATCAAAATAAAAATTAGTGGGGGAATAGAATTATGTCATTGACTAACGCGATAGCGCTATTATATGGACCAGAAAAAGAATGGCGAAATATTAGTGAACAAAAACAGAGCATAAGTCATATCTATTTGACTTTCCTGGTGTTTTTTGCTGCTATTCCGCCAGCATCTGCCTTTATTGGAAGTACTTATATTGGGTGGAGTATCGGCGATGGTGATACTCATAAACTGACTGTCGAAAGCGCCATGTATTTGTCTATAATCGCTTATTTTGCCATTCTAGCAGCAGTGATGGTTATCGCGGCCTTTATCCAGTGGATGGCTCAAACCTATGGGGCCAATCCTGATTTGTCTGAATGTGTTAACCTGACTGCTTACAGTTGTACACCACTCTTTTTAGTCGGTTTTTTGGGAACCTTTCCAATACTATGGCTTGATATGTTGTTTTCACTAGTAGCCATTGCTATGTCGGTTAACTTACTGTACAAAGGCGTTCCCGAAGTAATGGGAATTAATCAGGAAAAATCATTCTTATTTGCGAGTTCCATCCTCACAGTTTGCATGGTGAGTTTAGTTGGGATGCTAGCAATTACAATTATTTTCTGGGGTTCCGGACTTTCGCCAGTATTTATTTCCTAGCAACTGCTTAAATAAAGGTCTTTCTGTAACAAAGGTGACATCTGTTGGCTGTAATATATTGGTTAATTCCACTTTCCATCATTATTTTGGTAGCGGCAGTTGCCATATTTTTCTGGGCTGTTCGCTCGGGACAATTTCAAGATCTGGATTCGCCAGCCGTTGATATATTGTTTGATCACGATGATAAAGTACATTCAGATATTACCAGCAGGGCTAACGAAAAAAACAAAAATGACCAAACACTTCCCAAAACTGACAATACTCAGTAGTTTAAAGCTTTTACTGCTTCTGATAACACTTGCTTTCAATTTACCGATCGCAAGTGCACAGCCCCAACTAAAATTTGCTGAAGCATTCAATATTCTGGCAGTAAATGGCACCCAATATAATGGAGGATTAGTTAGTCAAAAAAGAAATCTGAGCCTGAATGCCGGAATCAATTATATAGCGATAGAATATGAAGAAGTCTTTGAAAGTGAAGATGATGATAACTTTGAT
>CBDUHU010000825.1:0-1695 GCA_965366725.1 uncultured Kangiellaceae bacterium | reverse complement strand
CACAGTTACCGGAAGAAAAAAGGTGAAATATTAATCCATTTAGAGTCATTTATTGAAATCGAAGAACAAATTAGTATAGCTAAAGATAAGTAAACTCTCCGTAACCAAGACTTAAATCGACAACTGATAACTCTTTCTTAGCGAGGTTATTGGACAATCAAATGACAAAAAACAAGAACAAAGCTGTAAATCCTGATTATGCCAATTGTGTTCTTTCTTATCAGGTTGGTAAAGACGATCCCCAATAATAGGAAACCCTTCCCCTGCTAAATGTTTCCGAATTTGATGTTTTCGTCCGGTTTCTAATTTTATAAGTAATTTACTATCATTGTTAACAGGGTCGTAGTTAGCCTTGACAATTAGTGTTTTGGCTTTTTTCCCATCGATAGGTCTCGTGATCTGATAATCATCTGTAGTGAGTTGAAAATTACCGGAGACAGTTGCCTTATAGTATTTTTCGACCAGCCGATTTTCAAACAACCTGGATAGTTTTACTGCAATTTTTTTACTATGCGCTACTAAAATCAACCCCTGAGTTGCTCTATCCAACCGATGAACCAACATTGATTGACGTTTTGGTAATTTATTAAGAGCAAAACCAGTAAGCTCAGTCCAGCGACAGATAGAAGAGTGATCTCCCCAACGAGTTCCCTGGGAGAACATTCCGCATGGTTTATTCCAGACACTATATTCACCTTCATCAGCAACTAACAAAGCAGGTGTAACAGGCTCAAACAGGATACTTTCATCATAATAAAGATGCAATTCATCATCACATAACAGAGTTTTTTTAGCCCTTCGTAAACGAGTTGTTTTTCCTTCTCTCGTTAACCAGACAGCGCCATACTGCATTGCCAGCTTTAGTTTCTGTCGTGACAGGGACGGACAGGAATTTGACAAATATTGGATTGCGCTATGCTCATTAAGAGTAACAGGAATATGTTTTTCAATTGCTCTCAATAGCGCCCCCGTTGCCTTTATAAACTTATGATAAGACTAACGAACTGATAATACGGACATTTTAATTTATTAACTTGTGATTAGATAACTAATCACCTAGCTTTCTAATCTGCCATAAAGTAAGTAAATTTAGAACCGGTGTTGACAAAAATCACCCTGATTAAATTGAAAATGAAGAGCCACACCCACATGTTGTAGTTGCGTTAGGATTTTCCACAACAAACCTTGAACCATCCAGATCTTCTCTATAATCAACTTTTGAGCCAACCAGATATTGAAAACTCAATGCATCGACCACAAGAGAAACCCCCTCGCGCTCAATAATAAGGTCATCTTCAGCCTGCTTTTCATCAAAAGTAAAACCATACTGAAAACCAGAACATCCACCACCAGTCACATATACCCGTAACTTCAGTTCACTATTTTCTTCTTCAGTAATCAACGCTTTTGCTTTAGCACTAGCGGCCTGGGTAAAAATGATAGGAGTAACTTTCGCGACACCTACGCTTGGAACAGTTGCTTCTGACATGACATCTCTTTGATACGGATCAACAGTAATGGCCGGAATTATTGACCATCATTGTACGGAAGGCAAATATAAAAAATACTCTATAGCCAATCACTATCAAATAGAAACACAATAATAGTGAACTGGCTATTCAACTTTTGCAGATTTTGAGTCTGTTGAATCAAGCGGTGCGGCCTTTGGTGCCTTGGGAACCTTCGGCTCTGCTT
>CBDUHU010000824.1:0-1700 GCA_965366725.1 uncultured Kangiellaceae bacterium | reverse complement strand
GTATTTTAGTGAGGCCTTGGGGCGCTATTATCTAACTTCTAATTTGACCAGAGCTGAAGCAGTGAGCCGGTCAAATCACTACTTCAAAAAAGCTTTGGAAGGAATGAGCACAGACTTTCCATTACGTCTTCAGACTATGAAAGGGCTTTATCAATCATCACTTGCTGAGCAAGATGTTAAGTCGGCGGAAGTGACGCTTCAAAAACTAGAAAAAATCAATCCTGATGATATCAAGTTGTTCAATATGCGCAATAATTTGCAGCAGGAGCGGATATTTCAGTCAATTAAAGAAGAGTAGCAGCGCTATAGCAATCCCGTAATGAGATTATTTATTCCAGATATTTTAGTTTAAGCTATCGCTGAAAATTTATTTTTATGCTAACGTAAAGAGAAAAGTAATAAACAGGATAGAATTACTTAATAAAAACAATGAGAACACTAGGACTTTCTTTTGATTTTCATGATGCTTCAATTGCCATAGTTGAAGACGGCAGTATTTTGTCCGCTTGTTCTGAAGAACGGTTTTCTCTCCAGAAACATGATGCTTCTTTTCCCTCATTAGCAACCAGCGCAGCTTTTAATCAATTAGGTATGCACATTTCAGACATGGATCGGATTGTATTTTATGAACGACCCCATGAAAAATTCACCAGAATATTAGAGAGTAGTTTTGATCAATATCCCTTTGGCGCGTTTGATTTTTATCGCTCGATGAAAAAGTGGTTAGGCTCATCGCTTTGGAAAAGAAACCTTATTGCTAATGAGTTGGACGTTAGCCCCGGAAAAATAGACTATGTTTCGCATCATAAGAGTCATATCGCGCAGGCTTTTGGCTGCTCTGGTTTTAAGGAGTCTGCCGTTCTGGTTGTCGATGGTGTTGGTGAGTGGGCTTCAACCACTCTTGCGGTGGTCAAGGATAGAGACTCTATTGACTCAATAACTGAAATAGAAAGTTACGACTACCCAAATTCAATCGGCCTTGTTTACGCTGCATTTACTGCGTTTCTTGGTTTTAAGCCAAATTCTGGCGAGTCAAGTACAATGGCATTGGCGGGTTTTGGTAAACCTGTTTATGTTAAACAGATCGAAAAAGTCATCAGAAGAAATAATGATAATACTTATTCATGTGTATCTGAGTTTTTTGATTTTACCAGTACATCTGCGAAAATTTTTAGCGCAAAATTTATTGCATTATTTGGTGAACCTAGAAATATCCAGAAGCCCTATGCCTTTGACGCTTTAGGGAAAGCTGAACAATCGGACAGTGATCAGCGGTATGCGGATATTGCAGCTAGTTTACAGTATGTTTTTGAAGATATAATGCTGGGATTATGTGCACGATTAAGAGCGGCAAGTGGTAGTCAGAATCTGTGTTTATCCGGTGGAGTTGCGTTGAACTGTATCGCTAACACCCGAATCATGAAAGAAAGTGGGTTTGAGCAGGTATTTATACCAAGTGAACCTGGTGATGGTGGTGCGGCAATGGGGGCAGCATATCTGGGAAACCAGTTTTCTTCTGCTCCAGGAATGTCCAGTGCCTATCTTGGAGTTAAAGCTGAAGCAGATTCCATTTCTCCTTTTCTGGAAGTTGATTATCTGAAAAGTATTTATGTTGAAACAGGTTTTAATCAAGGTTTTTCTCTGGCGGATATATCGATAGAAAAGTATTCGGATGAACAAACTTTATTGAGTCAGACAGT
>CBDUHU010000823.1:0-1704 GCA_965366725.1 uncultured Kangiellaceae bacterium | reverse complement strand
AAGTGTTTAGATTTTGTCGTTATAAGTAAAATTCTGATCGAAATATTATTCCACCAAAACGAGACTTGCGCTTATAAATCAGCCTGTTAGACTGAACTAGTTCCAACTGACTTATAAGTACTACTCATAAGCTTAATAACTAATTATTCATAAGGCATACTCATGTTGAAGTCGCTATTTTCACAGTTAAAAAATAAACTTGGTAATGATCAACAAGAGCAGCTGGAAGAAAAGCCACATGAAGACCCCATAACAACTTTGACCAGTGATAAAATTAAGGCAATCGTGGCGGAATTAACCAGTTCCAATCAAATATTTGAAGAAGCAGGCTTTATCATGGAACAACTGGAAATAGAGGTTGGCCTAACTTCGAGAATTACTCCCAGGTTCAAACAAATCAAAACAATTACAGCCGAGGAAGAAAGTCAATTACTTGAGCGGATTAGTCACCAGAAAATGATCAGCTTTGTTCTGATATCTCTATTTAAATCCAGTCGTATGAAATCCTTACTACAAGATACCAATATGATTTTTCATGGTATCGAAATAGAAATTGCGACGGCTCCTTCAGTTAAGACCATTTTTAAGCGCGAACAGCTTAATCCGGACTTGATTGAAGAAACCAGGCACTAATATAAAACTGGTAACAACTTAACGCTTGTTCTCGGCGTAAAACAGCTGCGATAATCCATTTCACCGAACTGGCCAATTTATTCTATATAGAGTCCATTATGAAATTTTTATCGATCAGCCTCCGGCTATTATTCCTCTTATTGCTGGCAGCATGCCATCAAAAAACACAGATCACTTCTCCTCAACAGAATCAAACACAATCACTCACACGTCAGCTGGTGGATGAATACAGTCTTGAGGTTGCACGATTTGATCCTATTAAGGCAACACAGAGAGGGTTGAATGATTACAATGGAAAATTTCTACCTGAGATTAACCAATCTAATCGCGACAAATATCTTGCCTTTGAAACTCTATATCTGAACAAAGCGCAGGCAATCGATCCTTCAACCCTTAGTGGGCAGGATTTACTGACCTATAGAGTATTTATCAATGACCGTAAACTAGTGATTGATGCCGCTCAATATCCTGAACACCTAATCCCGATTAATCAGATGTATGGCGTACATAACCTGTTTGCACAGTTGGGATCTGGAAAAAGTTTCCAACCCTTTAACTCAGAAGTTGATTATCGAAATTTTATCCAGCGAGCCAACGGCTTCTCCCGTTGGACCGATAGTGCTATCGAATCTATGCGCGAAGGAATTAAAAAAGGCATAGTACAACCAAAAGCAATCGTCTCTAAAATATTGCCACAGATAAGTTCACACATAGTCGATGACATCAAACAAAGTGTATTTTATGCACCGCTTAATCGTTTACCGGAAGGTATCTCACAAAATCTGGTTAACGATTATCGACAGATGATCAAACAAACCATCATTCCTACTTACAAGCGACTATACCTTTTCATGAAGGATGAATATCAACCACAAGCTCGAAACAGCGTTGGATTAAGAGAATTACCCGATGGCAAACGTTGGTATGATCTGAAAATCAGAACTCATACTACTTTGCCACTGACTGCCGATGAAATCCACCAATACGGAAAACAGGAAGTTGCAAGAATCCTGGCTGAAATGAAAAAGGTCAAGCAAACGGTTAAATTTGAAGGCGACCTGGCTGAGTTCT
>CBDUHU010000822.1:0-1718 GCA_965366725.1 uncultured Kangiellaceae bacterium | reverse complement strand
AAAAAGTTTGTCTTTCACTTCAAGCTTTTGATATTTATGGGGAATTCTCTTGTAGCTCTCTTCCGTTTCCCAACTAGCGTAGAGCTTTTCTAATTCAGAAGAAATCTGTCCTTCATCAAAATCACCGATAACACCAATATTCATATGTCCAGCACCGTAAAACCGTTGGTGAAAGGCCTTCAATTCACTCAACTTAAGCTGATTAATATTTTCCAGATCTTCCTGAAGCGTTGGTTGATAACGTGGATGTCCTTTAGGGTAAGGGTTATGACGACGCGCATATTCACGAAATGCCAAACTCTGTGGATTTTGCAGGTTCTGTTCAATATCTACCTTGCGAGTGGAACGATATTGTTCAAATTCTTTCTCATCAAAACCAGGATTTTTAAGAACCTCAGTTGCTAAACGTAATACAGCATTAAGGTTCTCTTTAGTCGTGGTAATGCTAACAAAAGCGCCACTTGCGCTACCGCCGATATTGACATTAGCCTTAAGCTTATCAAACTCATCCTGTAGCTGTTCTCTTGAAAGTGTTTTGGTTCCGCGCATTAACATTGCACCAACAGCATTTCCGGTAACGCTCATTCCATTAAGGCTTTTTTCTGTTCCCATATCCATTTGTAAAGTCACAACAACAGACTCACCCCGTGTCTTTTTAGACAGTAGAGATATCTTAGTTCCATTACTTAATCGCGCTAACTTGGTACGAGAATCAATGTTATCAAAGGATGGTTCAAATACCTCTCCTTGAGCAATTTTAGCCTTACCCTGATAGCCTTTTAGCATTTCTGAAACACTGGCAACCTGCGGAATATCAACTCGCTCAGGCTTTTCTGTTGGTATAAATCGACCTGCGGTACGGTTATTTCTTTGCAAGTAAGCTTCTGCTACACGCTGCACGTCTGCAGTGGTCACTTTTTCAATTCGGTCCCGGTGAAGAAAGTATAAACGCCAATCTCCCATGCCCAACCATTCACTTAAATTACGTGCAATTCGTTCTGATGAGTTAAATGATAGTTCAATATTTTTTAGAATATTGCGCTTAGCTCTATCAACCTCTTCATCAGTAACAGGGCTGCTCTTTAAACCTTCTAAAACAGACAGAACTTTATTCCCTGTTTTATCCAGATCAAAGCTTTTATCTACCTGCGCACCAAAAATAGCTAATCCAGGCTCTTGCCATTGAAAGTTAAAACCAAAGGTACGGCTGGCAAGCTTGCCTTCCACTAAGGTCTTATGCAAACGACCACTTGGCGTATCACCTAAAATCTGAGACAGAACATCTATCGCAGGGTAATCCTGATGTGATCCTGCTGGAATATGATACATGGCTCCAAATAACTGAATGTCGCCAACTCTTCTGACAGTGACACTTTTTTCACCATCCTGAGCCGGTTCAGAAGTGTATAGAGGTGTCAGCTTTCTATCTGGTCTTGCGATTGGACCAAAATATTTCAGTACTCGTGAGAGCATGTCTTTTTCTTCAAATTTACCAGCAACAATCAAAGTTGAGTTATCCGGTTGGTAATACTTTTTGTAAAATGCCTTTAATCGGTCAATTGGCACATTTTCCAAGTCTGATCGAGCACCAATGGTCGACTTTCCATAGTTATGCCAGGTGTATGCTGCTGACATCATCCGCTCTAAGGTCGCATTAAAAGGACTATTTTCGCCCATTTCAAATTCATTTCTGACAACCGTCATTTCACTATCAAGAT
>CBDUHU010000821.1:0-1720 GCA_965366725.1 uncultured Kangiellaceae bacterium | reverse complement strand
ACTAACGAGACTAACGAGACTAACGAGACTAACGAGACTAACGAGACTAACGAGATTAGCGATAATAGCGAAAAAGCAACTCAACTTTCGCAAGCCAACGAAAAACAACTCGAAGTAATTGCTTCTGGTGAAGAGTTAGTTAAACCAGTTATTGATACAGCATCGTCGAATGATACACCAAAGGATGATGAAGTTAAGACAGAAGTAGTCAATAAGGAGGAACCAGAAGAAACAAACAAAGTACCTTCAAAGGCTCCTGCTAAGCCGGTAACAGCTGAGAAAAAAGCGATCGACTTATCGGCAGATGAGAAATATCTTTTAAGAGCACAGGACTCACAATTTGTATTGCAGTGGGGGGGAATGAGTTCTCTTAAATCGGCTTTGGAGTTTAAGGATCGACATCCACTCAAAAATGAAATGATGATCTTCAGAAGAAAAAAAGCCAGCGGGTATCTATACCTGATCGTTACCGGATTATATAACCACCGTGGCAAAGCTGATGCTATCAGGCTCCAATATAAAAAAGATGGACTACCGGGTAATTCCTGGGTTAAATCTGCGAAAGATGTTAAGAAAGACATTCAGGCACTAAATTAGACTAACCCAACTGACTTCGGTCATTTCAAATTTAACTGTGCTGGGTTAGAATGCTGCCAATTCATAACCAACAGTGACTTAAATATGCTTAAAAATGACCGTTACCTTAAAGCTGCACTTTCCCAGCCAGTCGATAAAACGCCAGTATGGATGATGCGCCAGGCTGGTCGATACCTGCCTGAATATCGGGAAATAAGAGCGAAGGCTGGCGACTTCATGGCTTTATGCACTAACCCGGAGCTTGCTTGTGAAGTAACACTACAGCCATTACGTCGTTATGAGCTTGATGCTGCTATTTTGTTTTCCGATATTCTGACAATTCCTGATGCGATGGGCTTGGAGCTATATTTTAAACCAGGTGAAGGGCCTGCATTTAAGAAGCCTGTTAAAAACTCTGCAGATGTTTCTGCTTTATTTGTGCCTGACATTGGCGAAAAGCTTGGTTATGTAACCGATGCGGTTAGTTTGATACGCAAAGAGCTGAAAGGTGAAGTACCATTAATCGGCTTCTCTGGAAGTCCGTGGACACTAGCAACCTATATGGTTGAAGGTGGAACAACTAAGAATTTTGGCGAAGTGAAAGGTATGCTGTTTGAACAGCCTCGTTTGATGCATCAATTGTTAGATGTTCTGGCGAAGTCTGTAACTGCTTATTTGAATGCACAAATTGAAGCCGGTGCGCAAGCGGTAATGATTTTTGATACCTGGGGAGGAGTTCTTTCTAGCAAAAATTATCAAGAGTTCTCATTGAACTATATGCAGCAAATTATTGATGGGTTAAAACGTAATTATCAGGGAAATACTATTCCTGTTACCATCTTCACCAAAGGCGGTGCTGGTTGGTTGGAACAAATGGCGGCAACAGGCGCTGATTGTGTTGGGCTTGATTGGACTATTGATATTGATATTGCGAGAGAGAGAATAGGTTCAAGGGTTGCTTTACAGGGGAATATGGACCCTTGCGTACTTTACTCAAACCCAGAAAGAATAAAGTCAGAAGTCGCAGATATACTAGCTAAATTTGGCAATGGGAGTGGACACGTGTTTAATCTGGGACATGGAATTCATCCAACGATTGATCCTGAAAACGATAATTTCCGGCGTCTGTTTGCAGAATTAAGCG
>CBDUHU010000820.1:0-1722 GCA_965366725.1 uncultured Kangiellaceae bacterium | reverse complement strand
AGTTGAATCGATAATGGACAAATCTCTGGCTGTTTTTGATGTATCAAGTGAGTTAATTGATGTTGCTAACTCATTACTTGATCAAAAAAATGGTTGTGTTGCAATTGAACAGGATAGAAATTTAGTTGGAATAATTACTTCTAATGATTTCGTTAAGCTGGCCGTTCAACAACTCAGTTAAGTTTTCTGGTAAAAACAGGTTGTGAACGACTCGCTCTAAACTACTCTCTTCAATGAGCTATCTGAAAGCCTATTGACGAGCTAACCTGATATTGTCTATTGTGCTTTCAAAGTTACTCCGCCACGGATTAATATCTAGCCCACCACGGCGTGTATAACGTGCATAGACGGTCAGTTTCTCCGGTTTACAATAATGATTTAAATCACTAAATATTCTTTCGACGCACTGCTCGTGAAACTCATTATGACTACGAAAAGAAACCAGATATTTTATCAGTTTTTCGCGATCAATTCTTTTACCGTAATAACGGATCTGGATTGATGCCCAATCAGGTTGACTGGTTATTAAACAGTTACTCTTTAACAAATGACTAACTAACACTTCTTCCACCAAATCTGTAGAAGAAACCGAATGAGCCAGTGTTTCTGGATTATAGGAATAATCAATAAAACTGGTTTCCAGGTTGTCTAAAAGCTCACCATCCATTTGACTGACAGCCATCTGAGCGAATTCATGCGGTGGATACAATTTAACACTAACGAGCGCTCCGCAAGCTTCGGCAAGATCCTGAGCAATCAATTCACTAACTTTTTCAATTGAATCGAAAACACTCTGGTTAAATGAATTTAAATAAAGTTTAAGTGACTTAGATTCAACGATATAGTCACTTGCTGCATCAAACCGAAACTCACCAATCGCCACTTGTGGACAACCTCGGGCATTCAACCAGCTTAATTCATAAGCATTCCAGATGTCCTGGCCGACAAAATTGACTGATGATAATTGAAGCTCTTCACGCTTCGTTTTCCGAGCTATCGGAAAAAGCAATTCAGGCGTGTAGGTTGAGACATAACTGGTTGGCTTACCAAGAGGGTTGTCTGACATCAGTTCTAACCTTTAGAGTTATCAGGTCTAGGAATAGGAAAAGCCGTCACCACATCACCATTGGCTTCACAAATCTTGGCACTTCCCTGCTTTTCCACTTCATCGATTCTTATTACCGAATGGACAGGAACACTGGTTTTAGTAACACCTTCAAACTCAGACTTTAATTTTTCCTCACCAGGATCAACCACTAAACCTGAGCGCTCATTAAACATCAACCCTTCTATTTCAATAAAACCATATAAGCTTCCCTGGTGGACACTTTTTGCATAAACCTCATAGGTTTTACCATTATTGACAAACACAACTCTAAACACAGGATCCTTACCCACAAAAACCTCTAATCAAAAATATCATCTTTACCATATTTTATCATATAATAACCGGCTCGAAGCAACCCCTGAACAATTAGAGAAAAGCAATATGTGCCCTTCGCCGATACCTGAAGCAGTTAAGATCCGCCAACCATTGAGAATAACTGCAGAGTTACATGGCCAATCTTTAAACTTTGAAACCAGTTTTGGTGTTTTCTCACCAAAAGATATTGATGAAGGTACAAAAATGCTGGTTAATTATCTAACAATAGATAGTGACTTTGACTGTCTTGACCTTGGTTGTGGCTACGGGCC
This sequence comes from uncultured Kangiellaceae bacterium, assembly GCA_965366725.1. Lineage (GTDB taxonomy): Bacteria > Pseudomonadota > Gammaproteobacteria > Enterobacterales > Kangiellaceae > Aliikangiella. The sequence continues at coordinate 27 of CBDUHU010000820.1, read as the reverse complement.
GATTGGGATCTGGATGGCAAATAAAGC
>CBDUHU010000819.1:0-1734 GCA_965366725.1 uncultured Kangiellaceae bacterium | reverse complement strand
GATGGCATAATTATTCGTAAGATTAGTGGATAATGAGCAAAAACATTTAGTTCGTTCTATCAATCTAAATTTTTATGGTGGTATTATTCATACCGCAATGCATCAATCGGATCCAGGTTTGCAGCTTTCGCTGCCGGTAAAATACCAAACAAAACACCCACAAATGCTGAGAAACCAAAAGCAAGACCAACTGCCCATAATGGCACATTAGCTGGTGGGAAATTAGGAATTGAAGCTGCAGCCAATGCACCCAGTCCATAACCAAGGGCAATCCCTATGACTCCGCCGATCAGGGAGAGCACTATGGCTTCAATAAGAAATTGAAGGAGAATATGATGTCTTTTTGCGCCAATTGCCTTACAAATGCCAATTTCTCGTGTTCTTTCTGTTACCGAAACTAACATAATATTCATAATTCCAATACCACCAACAATTAATGAAATACTGACGATACCGCCGAGCACAATTGTCATGGTGTTGATCAATTGAGAAATACCTGAAGTTAATTGCTCAGGTGTTTCAATTTTAAAGTCATCTTCCTGATCCGTTTTTAGACGGTGCTCTTTTCTTAATATACTACGTAATTTCTGTTTTATATTGTCTAAATTTTCGATATCTTTTAGCTGTAACTGCAGGAAAATATCTGGTTCCATCAAATTACCATTAAGACCTTGCATTGCGCTATAGGGGAGCACTGCAAAGTTATCCTGACTGAATCCGAAAAAAGAACCCTTTGGTTCTGCCAGCCCAATGATCTTAATCCACTCTCCTGCGTAATTAATGAATTGACCAACAGGATTTTCAGGAAGATTTAAGTCCTTTCGCAGCTTTTCGCCGATAACTGCAACCTTTCGACGAGTTTGATTATCGCTATGGGAAAGAAACCGCCCATATTTCATATTGCTATCTTGTACATTTTGGTAATTGTGAGTTGAACCAACTACCTGGGAAAATGCTTGATTACCTTTATACTTGATTGCATTTGTCCCACCAACTTTAGATGCTAGTTGAGGAGTAATATATTGAACACCTTTAACTTGTTTACGGATCGCTTCAACGTCATTTGAAGTTATCCGGGATACCTTTCCCTTTAACCTTTCTGCTCTTGGTGTATCAGAACGAATAGAAATTGAATTAGAGCCAAAACCCTCAAATTGCTGGTTGATAGAGTAACTCAAACCCTGAATAACAGAAACTACCGCGATAGTTGAAGCGACCCCGATAATTATTCCAAGGGTAGTTAGAAAGCTTCTAAAACCGTGTGCCCTGACTGAGTTTATTGCTGAGCGAAAGCTCTCTATTAAACTAAACATAAACGACTCCTTGGGAATGTGAAGTTGCATTTTTAGTCGGTGAGTCTTGCACAACTTTTCCATCACTGAGTTTAATCACTCGATGACAATGTTGCGCAATTTCATCTTCGTGAGTGACCATGATAATGGTTTGTCCTTCCTTGTGCAGTTGATCGAACAGTTGCATGATATCTGCCGTTGTTTGGGAGTCCAGGTTCCCAGTTGGTTCATCTGCTAGTAGAATCGATGGAGATGTGACCAGCGCGCGTGCAATAGCAACTCTTTGTCTTTGTCCCCCGGATAACTGACTTGGAAGGTGTGATAGACGATCAGACAGCTTAACTTTTTCTAATGCCTGGGTTGCCAGGACTTTACGTTCGGCAAAAGAAATTCCCTTATATACAAGTGGCAGCATAACATTATTGAGCGCACTCGCTCTTGG
>CBDUHU010000818.1:0-1734 GCA_965366725.1 uncultured Kangiellaceae bacterium | reverse complement strand
GTATACGGGCAATCACTGAATCAAGCTCTTTTGAAGTCACCCTGACATGATCTATAGCGATAATAATATCAGCATTAGAAAGTCCGGCAATAGCTCCAGATGTTTTTTCCATAACAGAATGTATTTGTGCCCCCAGATTATTGTCTTTATGAACAACCCCTAAACTGGAAACAGCTTTGCGAACTTTTGCCTCATTAATATAACCTCCTTTTTCAGAAGACAAGTAAGGAGAAATTAGTTGGTAGTTGACACCCACTTGATTAAATACGTCAGTTAAGTCCAATTCTTCAGTCGTGTAAAGTGCAATATCAAAGAAATCCTTAAGTGATTCACCAACAATTTCCTCAGCTAATTCTATCACCTGGTTTTCGCCCAAACCCCGACCTGTTTTTCCATGTTTACGCCATATCAATCGCATCAGGTCATCTAACGAATGTCTATTTTTTGTTCGTTTTCTTATTTCAAAATCAAGACTCAATGCAACCAACGCGCCTTTGGTATAATAACTGACAATACTATTGATTGCGTTTTCATCCTGTTTGTAAAACTTAGTCCAGGTGTCAAAACTCGACTCTGTCACTGATTGCTTTAAACGCCCTGTTCCTTTTGTTACTCTGGTAATTGTCTGAGCCAACATATCCAGATAAGAGCAAGCATCAATAACCCCTGCGCGGACCATTAATAATTCATCATAATAAGACGTGATCCCCTCAAAAAACCATAAAAGTTCGGTATGAACTTCTCGCGACATATCCATTGGAATAAATCGTGCGGGTTTAATTCTCTTAACATTCCAACAATGAAAATATTCGTGGCAGCATAGTGAAAGAAATGTTCTATATTCATTGCTGATTTTAGTTGAGTCTTCACCGATTAATGGTAGATCTTCAAAACTACAATGCAGTGCAGTTGAAGCCATATGTTCAAGCCCACCAAAACCTTTTTTTTGCACAAATGTCATAAATACATATTGAGAAAACGGTGGTTGTTCATCACCAAAAAACTGTACTTCCGTTTCGCATATCTTCTTAACATCCCGTCCGATTCTTTGCCAATCTACCCTCGCAGGAGCTTCAGTAAAATACATTTTATGAGGTATATCAAACACCTCAAAAGTAACTAACTCAAGCTTAGCAAACTCAAATGGGTGATCAATCAATTCATCATAGTCGGCGCTTGAATACAACCCGAATCCATTGCTATCGACTTCTTTCGCAGGCATTGCGGTAGCGACTTGCCATTGATTACTAATTGCCAGCTTTGATGCTTTGAGAGTGACATCGTGCACCTGGTTTTCAAACCCTCTAATACCCAGAAACATACTGGTACCATTAAAAAAACCGTGTTGATTGTCTAAATGAGCAGAGCGAACAGATAAATCCCAGGCATAAACCTGATAATTGATTTCAAGGTTATCGACCTCTTGCTCCAACTGCCAACTTGATTTATCCAGTTTTACCATATTAACTGCCTGTCCGGCGGAAGATGCGGTTAGAGTCACAATATTACGTGCAAAATCCCGGATCATATAACTACCAGGTATCCAGTTAGGGAGATAAAAAACCTGCTTTTTGCTCAAAGGAATGCTTATCTTGAGCTGCACATTAAATAAATGCTCATTTGCCTGCTCAAAATCGATACTATATTGAATCATTAATATGCTCGTAATTGCCGTTTGCTGAATCACTAAATCTTGGACTTTTTTGTTACAATACGCAAGACCGAAGAAGTTTA
>CBDUHU010000817.1:0-1736 GCA_965366725.1 uncultured Kangiellaceae bacterium | reverse complement strand
GCTTTATTTCGTCATCCAGTTCGTTAAAAGCATCAAAAACAGCTTCACTCACCTGACATTAACCCCCCTGACTTAAACTTAACCACCAATGATTTTAACAAAAAACTCCCCACAATAATAAAGTATGGCAAATATACCAATAAAATGCTGATTTATTAATAACATAGAAAAGGACTCATTTGAGCCCTTTTTCTATCAACTACGATTAAACCAGATAGTTTAATCGCCTTATTTTGGAGTATTAAAGAAGCGGTGCGATAACCAGACTGACAATAGCCATAACATTGATAAGAATATTCATTGCCGGACCAGAAGTATCCTTAAAGGGATCACCAACAGTATCACCTACAACTACAGCTTTATGTACATCTGAACCTTTTCCGCCGAGGTTTCCTTTCTCCACATGCTTTTTTGCGTTATCCCAGGCACCACCAGCGTTAGCCATCATTAGAGCCATTAATACACATGTGATTAGTGCGCCAGATAACATCCCGCCGAGAGCTTCTGCTCCAAGTCCGAAACCAACCACAGCAGGAGCAAATATAGCTAGTGCACCAGGTAGTAGCATTTTCTTTAAAGCAGCCTGAGTGGCAATATCAACGCATTTTGCATTATCAGGTTCTGCAGTTCCTTCGAGTAAGCCGGGGATTTCCTTAAACTGACGCCTGATTTCTTTGATCATATCAAAAGCAGCCGTTCCAACAGCGCGCATAGTAATTGCTGAAACTAAAAATGGAAAAATCCCGCCCATAAACATGCCCATCAAAACCATTGGATCACTTATTTCAAGCGAAAAGTCAGGGTTCTTGGTTAAAATTATCTCGATAAATGCCGCAATAATAGCCAGCGCAGCTAAGCCAGCAGCACCAATCGCAAACCCTTTGCCAATTGCCGCAGTGGTATTACCAACTTCGTCAAGTCCATCAGTAATTTCCCTGACATCTTCTCCGAGTCCAGCCATTTCTGCGATTCCACCGGCATTATCAGCAACCGGACCATAGGCATCGATAGCCATGGTGATACCAACAGTTGCTAACATTCCGACCGCAGCAATACCGACACCATAAACACCAGCGTCTTGCAGTAAGTTCGCACTGGCAAAAATAATTGCTGCAATAGTTAATACCGGTACAACCACTGACTCCATACCAAGCGCTAAACCACCAATCATAACCGTGGCAGGACCAGTTTCACCTTCACGAGCCAATTCTTTAACTGGCTTACCACCAGTATAATATTCGGTGACCAGGCCAATCAAACTCCCCCCAACAGCGCCGCAGATAACGCATAACCAGATATTATTATGCAGACCGAGTGAATCAATTATAAAATAGGCAACAACAATAAGGATAACGGTTGACCCAATAGTACCTGTGCGCAACGCCTTAGCAGGTTCCATCCCGGCAAAAACCCTCACCATGACAATCCCCAGGATTGAACAAATCAAACCAGCAGAAGCCAAAACAAGAGGAAGTAACATCAGATATTCAGCTGAAGCAGTATCTGAAAGAAATTTTAAAGACGCCAGGCTCATCGTTGAAGCAATTGCAATTGTTGCAATCATCGAGCCGCAGTAGGATTCAAAAATATCTGATCCCATACCAGCAACATCACCAACATTATCACCAACATTATCTGCAATTACTCCAGGGTTACGGGGATCATCTTCGGGAATGCCCGCTTCAATTTTACCCACCAGATCGGCTCCAACATCAGCACTTTTAGTGAAGATACCG
>CBDUHU010000816.1:0-1743 GCA_965366725.1 uncultured Kangiellaceae bacterium | reverse complement strand
CACTATACAAAGCTTTCAAAGGCAAGTCGATAAAATCCATCAAAATCCAGTTGACAGGATCGACCTCCGTGCTAAAATGCGCGCCAGTTTAGGGGGCTATAGCTCAGCTGGGAGAGCGCTACACTGGCAGTGTAGAGGTCAGCGGTTCGATCCCGCTTAGCTCCACCATTTATTGTTCTATCATTTGATGGTACAGTGTGTAATTCAAAGTTTTAGTCCCCTTCGTCTAGAGGCCTAGGACACCGCCCTTTCACGGCGGTAACAGGGGTTCGAACCCCCTAGGGGACGCCAAATATTAAAACCCAGCTATGCTGGGTTTTTTTATGCCTTGCAGTTAATGATCCCAGCTAACAGGTTGTTGATTAATAGAACTTTTATTCATTTTTTATCACTATTCATTTTGTCTGCGACTTTGCATTTTTTCGACCTGTTTACTATCTTTAACCTACCTAGCCATTTATAGAGAGTGAGAAAGCGTATTTTTGAAAATAGGCTTTGTTTTGGGATTTCGCTTAATATAGGCCTTATAGAAAAAGCTTGGTTTGATGCAAATACCGCGACACTCTGTCCCGCTAAAGGATAGCCAACTAGAATCAGTTCTGGCAAACGAGGCTACCAATGGTATCGACGAAAAAGTTCGTTGGTACAATAGTCTTCAGTTCGTTCTATCGTTTAATGGTTTAATCGTATTTGTTGTTAGTATCCTGGGCTTGTTTATCGTTACTTTGTCCATTGTTAAACAACAACTTATGGATTCAGAAAAAAAACTGCTTATTCAGGCAGGTAACTCCATTGTTGTTGATATCGGACAAATTACCAAATCCACTGAAACCTTGACCTGGGCTATTGCAGACATCGCTGAAAAGTTGCCAAGAGATAAAGCGTTATTTAAAAATGTTATCGCATCTGTGATAGAGCAGAAAGGGTTGGAAAAACTAGTTGCAGGCGGTGGTATCTGGCCTGAAGCTTATCAATTTGATGAAAACTTTGAAAGGCACAGTTTTTTCTGGGCAAGAGATGAATCAAGTGTACTGACTTTTCTTGACGATTATAATTCCCCCAATGGCAAAGGTTATCATCATGAAGAGTGGTATGTGCCGGTAAAACATATCCCCAGAGATGGGTGTTATTGGTCTAACTCTTATTCAGACCCTTACTCGGGTGTACCAATGGTCACTTGCAGCGTTCCGATGAAATCAGAGGCTGGTCATTTCAGTGGTCTTGCTACTATTGATATTAAACTAACAGGACTTGAGGCACTCGTTTCGAAGGTGACTGAGTCAATAGAAGGTTATGCCTATGTTGTTGATAGAAATAATCAGTTTTTATCTTTGCCTTCGAATAGGCTAGATGGCGAATTAGTTAAACACGCTGAAGAACTATCATTAGATAATGGTAGTAGTTTTTCCAAGTATGCAGAGTTTTACCCGGGTTTTGCTGAGATTGGAAATAGACTCGAAACAATTAATAAGAAGATCATTGATGATGCAACCAATCGCTATTCTCAAATGCAGCATCTGGCAAGTCAGTTAATGATTGATAGTTATCAGATTAGCGCTAAAGATTCAGTACTTTTAGCCGCCTTGTTGCTTAACAACTCAAGTGGTGTGATGACAGAAGAAACTAATCACTTTTTTAATATTGAAAATGATCATTATTTTAATGAGCCAGCATTTGTACAAGTATCAGTTATTCCGGAAACCTATTGGAAGTTGGTATTGGTAGTACCAAAATCTGTTTATG
>CBDUHU010000815.1:0-1746 GCA_965366725.1 uncultured Kangiellaceae bacterium | reverse complement strand
CGTTATGCACATATGGCGAAAACAAATTGGCATTTACTTGACGGTTCTATTCATGCAGAGAAAGTTGAAGCCACGGAGACGCTATGAAGCAGTTTCTTAAAAGTCAGCAACAGGTATGGGATAGTTTAAAACGAAAACAGGGTTTTACCGCTACTGTCGTAGTTACCATGGGGGTGACTGTTGGTGCTTTACTGTGCGTAGTTACTCTCGCTTACTTATTACTTTTAAAGCCGCTGCCATATGCTCATCAAGACCAGTTATATTCTGTTAAACATGCGATATCAGATAAGAACAATGAGACAAATGCTGAAGCCTTTACTTATCCCGGATTAATTGATTTATATAAAAAACAAACTATTTTTGATACCTCTGCGCTTGTCTATTATGGTGATGATGTGTTGACTTCTCAACCGTCGCAGCCAACTGTAGAATTAGGTTTTGTTACGCCTGAGTGGTTTTCATTACTGCAACCTAATATGTTGTTGGGAAGGCCGTTTGAGAGCTCCGAGGCTTTGGATACTAACAACCCTGTCGCAATCATCAGTTTTGATATGTGGAAAAATGAATTTGCATCTGACAGAGATATTTTGTCCAAAAAAGTTGATTTTACCGGGGTTAGCTACAGTATTATTGGCGTGCTTAATGATTCTTTTGTTGAGCCACAAATATACGCAACGGGATTAAATACTAAGGTGTGGTTACCCTGGGATTTTAATCTAGGCACCCGTGGTAAAAATCGTTGGGGCAATATTGACGGTAATCTGGTTTTTGTTGGTAAACTAAAAGAAGAATATTCCAGGAGTCAGGCTGAACAATTAATTACTCCACTGGTTAACGATACCTGGCAGGAAAATGTCTCAGATATTCCATTTTTTAATGGATGGAGTATCAATATGAAGCTGGTTTCATTTAAATCTGCAATTATGGGAGATAGTGGCAATACTGTTATTTTACTTATTTTTGGTATTTTAGGTTTGGTGATAATTGCGACTGCTAATATTTCAAATTTATTTATGTCACGAACCGCTGAGCAAAGACGAGCATTGGCGATAAGAGCTGCTCTTGGAGCAACTAAAAATGATCTCTTCAAAACATTATTTGCTGAATCTGGTTTGCTAATGTTTTTGTCAGTTTTATTAGCTATTATTATTTCCATGGTTGGCTTTCATATTCTTCAGGAATATTTAAATGATATTTTTCCAAGAGTCAGTGAACTAAGACTTGATTATGTAACTTTTATTCTGGCTGTTCTTTCAGTGTTCACTTTTGCTTTTTTGTTTTCTAGCTTAAGTAGCAGAATGATAAACTACAAAGCACTAAACCTGACACTTCAATCCAGTGGCAAAGGAACTGGTGTTCAAGTATCTCGAAAAGTTCGTCAGGCACTTATCGCGAGTCAGGTTGCTGTGGCAATGGGACTAATTTTTGTTAATCTGAACCTGTTTAATAATTCAATTGCGACCATTAATGAACCAATGGGCTTTAAAGTTAAGAACCTGATCAGCGCTGACTTATCCTATTCAGCACAAAGGTGGCCTTCGCGTGATCAAGTGATTCCCATTCTTGATGGTATTCAATCAAATATAGAGCAACTACCCCAGGTTGAATCAGTTATAAGGGCAAGTTCACCACTCAATGGTTTTGGTCTTTGGGCGATAACAGAAGTGGTAACTGGTGAACATTATACGCCAAATAGAAAGGCGGTTGATAACCAGTACTTTCAAACCTTAGGTCAGCCGTTACTGG
>CBDUHU010000814.1:0-1750 GCA_965366725.1 uncultured Kangiellaceae bacterium | reverse complement strand
TAGTTATGCGGAATTACTTTCAGAGGTTAGTGTCTTTGCTGGAGCGTTAGCAGCAAACGGAATAAGAAAAGGTGAGCGTGTTGTAATTTATATGCCGATGATTCCGCAGGCGGTTATTGCGATGCTAGCTTGTGCCAGATTAGGGGCGATCCATTCAGTGGTATTTGGTGGTTTTGCCGCAAAAGAACTGGCCGTTAGAATTGATGATGCTCAACCTAAGGCGATAATATCCGCATCTTGCGGGATCGAAGTTAATCGAATTATTGATTATAAATCCCTGCTGGATAAATCGCTTGAGTTAGCTGATTTTAAACCTGATTTTCAGGTGATCTACCAGCGGAAACAAAAGGCTGCAGCTTTAGCTGGTTTAAATGATGTTGACTGGAATCACTTTATTGCAGATGCCCAACCAGTCAGTTGTGTCCCGTTAAAAGCTTCTGATCCTCTATACATTCTCTATACCTCTGGAACCACAGGTAAGCCTAAAGGTGTAATCAGAGACAATGGAGGACATTGTGTTGCACTTAAATGGAGTATGCAGCATATCTATAATACTCAGCCGGGTGATGTTTATTGGGCGGCATCAGATATAGGCTGGGTGGTTGGTCATTCGTATATTGTTTACGGGCCATTGTTTAATCGTAACACTACAGTGCTCTATGAAGGTAAACCGGTTGGTACACCTGATGCGAGTGCATTCTGGCGTGTTGTCGCTAAGCATCGAGTTAAGACTTTATTTACCGCACCAACCGCAATCAGAGCGATAAAAAAAGAAGATCCTGCCGGTGAATTGGTGAGTCGTGGTGGGTTTGATCTGTCTTGTTTAAAAGCACTATTTTTAGCAGGGGAAAGATCAGATCCCGACACTCTCGAGTGGGCTGAAAAGCAGCTAGCAATTCCGGTAATAGATCATTGGTGGCAAACAGAAACAGGTTGGTCAATTTGTGCTAATTGTCTTGGAATTGAAAAACTACCCGTTATCCATGGCTCGCCAACAATGCCAGTTCCTGGCTACCAATTATCGGTCGTTGATAAGAATGGTCAACCAGTCGTTGGGGATGAAGTAGGTGCATTAGTCATAAAAGCGCCACTGCCTCCGGGGACTTTTAGTGGACTCTGGAATGATGATGAACGTTTTTCCAGTAGCTATTTTTCACGTTATCCGGGTTATTATGAAACTGGCGATGCTGGTTATATTGATGATAACGGCTATGTATTTGTGATGGCTCGTACAGACGATATTATTAATGTTGCTGGACACCGGCTATCAACAGGCGCAATTGAAGAGGTTATTGCCAGCCACCAGGATGTTGCTGAGTGTGCGGTTATTGGCATGAACTGTGGACTGAAAGGAGAAGTTCCGATTGCACTGATTGTATTGAATAGCCAGTTTGCGGGGGCTTCCAGTGACATTCAGCAAGCCTGTGTTCAATTGGTGAGAAATCAGCTAGGGGCGGTTTATAGTTTTAAAACTTCAGCTGTTGTCAAGGCATTGCCAAAAACACGATCAGGTAAAGTACTTAGAGCGACAATGAAAAAGATTGCCCAAAAAGAGTCCTATCAGGTGCCTGCAACAATTGATGATCCTGAAATTCTGAATGATATTAAACAGGCGTTGGGTGCTATTGCCTAGTTAAGCTGAGTACATATCAGCCAACTATTGATAGTGACAGGTTTGGGGAAATTGGGTCGTTTAACAGCAATCAGGAAATGTCTTTTCATTTCCTGATTGCTTTCTTCAATGATTAAT
>CBDUHU010000813.1:0-1750 GCA_965366725.1 uncultured Kangiellaceae bacterium | reverse complement strand
GAAACAGGTATGGTTAATCCAATTGATCTATGGGTTATCAGTGAAGCCTGTCGTCAAATTGGGATCTGGAAACAACAGGGTTTCAGTGAAATTACCGTCGCAATTAATGTTTCAGCCGGCCACCTTATCAGTGATGAACTACTTGAACATTTAAAGAAGGAGATTCTGCTAAACAAGATAAAAGCCTCACAAGTTGAAATTGAAATTACCGAGGCTGTATTTGTTGAGCACACTGAACGTACTATTGAGACTCTCAAAGCGATAAAAAATATGGGAGTCAAAATTGCTATCGATGATTTTGGAACTGGTTATTCTTCACTTCAATATATCCAGAATTTTCCAACAGACACATTAAAACTTGATGGTATGTTTATCCGCGACCTTGAAAATAACCCTTCAAGCCAGGGGATTGTACGTTCTACAATTATTCTGGCTCATAGTCTTGGCTTAGAGTTAGTGTCAGAGTGCGTTGAAAATCAGTTTCAATTTGACTTCCTGCGTCAACATCAGTGTGATCTTCTTCAGGGTTTTCTCTTATCTAAGCCATTATTACCAGCGGAAGTTCCATTATTTTGCAAAGAAAAACATGCAGTTAAATCTAGTTAGTGCAGCTATTTATTCGATGGAATAGCCAAAGAAAAACTTTTAAAACTAGCTCAACTACCAGGGTAATAAATCACCATTTGAATGCCAGAAACTGCCACTATTATCAAGATTTAGTTCTTCAATTCTCTGGATAAGTCGCTGTGCTGATAAACTGGGTAGAATTTCACCACCATAATTCACCATTGCTGTTTTTACATAACCTGGATGCAGCAGTGCCACCGAAATTCCTTTTGATTTGAAATCAACTGCCATCGACTTTCCAGCCGCATTAAGTGCACATTTCGACATTCTGTATCCATACGACCCGCCAGATGTATTATCCTCTATTGAGCCCATTCTACTGGTTATCATTGCAACCTTACTACCCTCTCCCAAATTGGACATTAATGCCTCAACAACTCTAATCGGACCCAGGGTATTAACCTGAAACTGTTCAATGATCTGATTGAAATCTAATCCATTAAATGATTGACTACGCAAAATACCAGCATTATTGATTAGAATATCGATCTTACGACCTGTTAGTGCCTTTTTTAAATGAGCAATTCCCTGTTCCGAGGAAACATCAACAGACTCAATAATTTCAACATCTAACTGCGCTAACTCTTCAGATTTGCTTCGACAAACAGCGATAACATCTGCACCACTCGCCAGATAAAGTTCGCATAGTGCCAATCCAATCCCACGATTTGCCCCGGTAATTACTACCTTTTTATCCATTGCTCTGTTTCCCGTTCATATACATACAGTTATTATTAATTAGTTAAAATTCCAATCCAATATTAATTAATGCTGGTGTCCACCAACACCATGAGCGTGGCCATGGGATATTTCTTCATTAGTAGCGACTCGAATATCAATTATATCGACTTCAAATATTAGAGTTTTACCAGCAAATGGGTGATTAAAGTCGACAGTGACCATAAATTTACCGACCTTTACCACCGTTACCTGTTTTCTTCCTTGTTCCGTGTGTACCGTCGCGATCATTCCTTTTTTCCACTTTTTTGCACCCTGTAAATGCTTCATCGGAACTCTTTGTTCTGCATTTTCCCTGATTTCACCATACCCATCCTCAGGTGTAAGTGTTACTGAAAACTTGTCCCCGATTTGCTTTCCGTCCATCGCCGCTTCAAGCCCTTTA
>CBDUHU010000812.1:0-1751 GCA_965366725.1 uncultured Kangiellaceae bacterium | reverse complement strand
AATAGTAATATAAAGTTGACTATTCTACCTGAATAAAGACAAACCAACACGTTAAAGCTAGCAGTTAGCCGCAACAGTTGATTAAAAAGAGGGCAAAATCTCAATTTTACTCCTAAACTTTGTTTATTGAGATGTAAAAACTTCATTTTCAATACAAATCAACGTTTTTGATAATAAGCCCATCAGATTTTACTGATAAGGATATTTAGGTGAACTTACGTACCAAAATGATGTTTGGAGCCTGTTTATTGGCAGCCATTCCAGTGATCATAGCATCTTTAATTATCAGTTATTCAGCATCAGAAAATAGCGAAGAAGCACTTGAAGAAGCGGCAAAATCCAGGTTGATTGCAGCTAGAAATATCACCAAGAAAAGAATTGAAGACTATTTTAATACAATAAAAAATCAGGCGATTACATTCAGCCAGAACCATATGATTATTGATGCGACTAAAGACTTTATAAAAGCTTATGACCATTTTCCAGCTGAAGACAATACCCCACTAAATATCGCAACAGAAAGACTAACAGAATACTACCAGACAACTTTCAGTGAGCAGTATGGTAAGCGCAACCAGAATCGGGCACCCTCACTCAATCAATGGCAAGGCAAATTAAGCGAATCCGCATTACTTTTGCAGTATCAGTTTATTGTTAATAATCCGAATCCTCTTGGCGAAAAAGATAAATTAACTCAGATGGAAGGAAGTTCACAATACTCTTCAGCTCATACAAAATACCACCCAGAATTAAGGAGCTTTCTACATCAATTTGGTTTTTACGATATTTTTATCATTAACGCCGACTCAGGAAAGGTGGTCTATTCCGTATTTAAAGAGATCGACTATGCAACATCTCTATTTGACGGACCTTTTTCAGAAACAGGACTGGCAAAAGCATATAAACAAGCATTATCTCTAACAGCTGGAACAACTATTGTCGACTTTTCACCATACCCACCGTCTTACCAGGATCCTGCATCATTTATTGCTGCTCCGATTATAGATAATGGCAGAAAAATTGGGGTGTTGGTATTTCAGATGCCGGTAGCAACAATCAACAATATTATGACCTACGAACAGCAGTGGGAAGAAAATGGACTTGGAAAATCTGGCGAATCCTATATTGTCGGTGAAGATAGTAAAAGCCGAACCTTAAGCCGTTTTTTAATTGAGAATAGTCAACAATATATCAGTACCCTCCGGAAATCAGGCCTGGAGGCATCAATTATTAATACTATCCAGGCGAAACAAACCAATATTGGATTGCAGCCAATAAAAACCACTGGGGTAGAACGAGCACTGGCAGGCGAGTCAGGTTTTGCTATTTTCCCAGACTACCGAAATGTCGAAGTATTATCAGCTTATTCCCCTTTGAAAATCAATGGCCTTAGCTGGGCAATAATGACCGAAATTGACAAAGACGAAGCATACGCTCCTGCTTATAAGTTAACCGATTCCATACTCAACATTTCAATAGTTTCGACGCTTTTCCTTGCTCTTGCGGGTCTCTGCGCGGGTATTATATTTTCCAACAAAATAACGACCCCGATTACTAAGTTTAGCAAACTATTACAGACGATAGAAAAAAGTTCTGACCTCACTCAGAGAATCGAAAATAAGTCTTCAGATGAAATTGGTGATGCTGCCAGCTCTCTTAATAAAATGCTTGATCAGTTTCTACTTGGAATGCAAAAAGTATCCGCATCAACCGAACAGATAGCGACAGCAACTGAACAAACCTCTAGTATC
>CBDUHU010000811.1:0-1757 GCA_965366725.1 uncultured Kangiellaceae bacterium | reverse complement strand
CTTCGACTAGCTCTGTGCGCCAAGAATTTGGAATAATTAGAAATTATAAACCACAGTAAATGAAGTCACAGTCTCAAGCTTTTCATTGCCCGCAGGAACATCTGACTGATGCTTTGCGCTATGGGATACTTTCAGTGCTAAATCATCAGAGATATTCGCAGAAACGCCAAGGTATATTTTAGAAACAGTATTATCTTCACCAATTTCGCTCGACAGCCTATTTTCAAAGTTTGAGTTTTTGGTTATCTGCCATTTGTATAACCCGGCGATACGCATTATTGCTTCGTTATTTGTTTCAGCGGTTAGTTCAGTTTTACTTTTTCTGGAACCTAGCCCCAGCTCAGCATCATAAGTGTGCGCTTTGCTATTAATCAACCGATATCCTGCACCGAAGGCGACGGATAGCTGATAATCAAAACCAGAGTCTTTTGTATTATCGTAATCACCAATACCAAAAGCATATGCAGAGACACTATATTTATAGTCAGATTTCAGTTGGGCTGTATATTTTTCCGCATCAGTCTCAACACCAGTAAGCTGGTCTTCCGATGTACTGGTCTGGCTGGCAATAAATCCTGCATGTCTCCACTTTTCAATTTCATAGCTTATTGCCAGGCGCCCATTCAAGGAAGTCGTTTCGGTATTACCAGAGACAGCCACATAACCAAATTCAATACTAGAATCCCACTTGCCAACACAGTCCTCACTGCATTGCACTGAGCTATCTTCAGATGAAGCCGGTTTTCCCATAAAAAAGTCATCGGCCATCGCTTGTGGAGAAACGAGCAAGCCGAGTGATAAAGTTAACAGGCTGAATGTTAAAACTCTCATTAATCAAATTTTCCTGATACGCTTATAATAAAAAACAGGATGATACCAGTCTCCACAATTCAGCTAAACTAATATTTTAGTCTATGCGTAATTACAGATTAAAAAATAGCTCTGCAGCATACTCCAGATAATAAAATTAATTGAACAGGTTATCTAATATAATAAAAATTAAACTAAATGCCATTCGAACGGACATAGATCATCACAAGTCGAATTGCTAGCTGATAGCATTAGATTTCTGATAGAATTTCAAAATAATTAATCTAGTATAAGGATTTATATACGTGTCTTTCGAAAATTTAAGCCCTCAGCCAGTATGGCAAATTTTTAAGCAGATCTGCTCCATTCCTCACCCATCCAAGTTTGAAATAAAGCTCAGAGATCATATTCAACAGTTATGTCAGGAAAGAGGACTAGCAACGCAAATAGACCCAACCGGCAACTTGATCGTCAAAAAGCCCGCCACACAAGGGTTTGAAGATCGAAAAACGGTAGTTATGCAAGGTCATATTGATATGGTTCCGCAAAAAAATGCAGACTCTACCCATAATTTTGAGACAGATCCGATTGAAACCTATGTTGATGGAGACTGGCTAAAAGCAAGGGGAACAACATTAGGCTCAGATAACGGAATGGGCGTTGCCGCTGCACTAGCAGTCATGTTATCTGACGACATTCCACATGGTCCACTTGAAATGCTTTGTACAATTGAAGAAGAAACATCAATGCGAGGTGCATTTGGTCTTGAATCAGGCTATCTAGATGCAGATATCTTACTTAATCTGGACACTGAAGACGAAGGTGAGCTTTATGTTGGCTGCGCTGGCGGGGTTGATATCAATGCATCAATCCCTCTTGAAACTGATGCAGTACCAGATGGTTATTCTGCATTCCAGATTTCAGTACGCGGTTTGCTTGGAGGGCAC
>CBDUHU010000810.1:0-1759 GCA_965366725.1 uncultured Kangiellaceae bacterium | reverse complement strand
AGTAATGCTGAAAGACGCCCCTATTCTCATTCTTGATGAAGCAACATCAGCGCTTGACGCAAACAATGAAAAAGCAATTCAAAATAATTTACAGAGCTTTTTTAAGGGAAAGACTGTGATAATCATTGCCCATCGTTTAAGTACTGTAAAGAATGCTGACCAAATTATTGTGCTGGAAAAGGGCAAAGTTATCGAGCAAGGCGATCACAAACTGTTAACTCAGAAAAAGGGATACTACTATGAACTGGTGAAAAATCAATTGGAGCTAGGTAGTTAATATGCCTCAATCCCTTAGGCCCGAACTTAGTATATTAGTCGATGAACGCCCCATTGAGGAAATTGTAGGGCGGGAGCCGGCATGGATAGTGCGAAGCGGTATTACCCTTATTTCAGTAGTATTTATAGCTCTGTTATTGCTGACCTGGTTTATCGCTTTTCCAGATACTGTACATAGCCGAATAACAATAACCACATCTACGCCTCCCATTCAAATGATTTCGAAAGTCAATGGTCAAATTCTTGAGCTATATGTTAAAAATAATCAAAACATTGATCAAGGACAGCCATTACTGTTAATTGAAAGTTCAGTTAATTATCAAAAACTTCAATTGTTAGAGAGTTTACTCAAAAAATTAAGAGTGGAACTAGCCCTATCTTCTCAGTTTACTTTTGATTTCGATTTACTTGATATTGAACAGCTGGGCGAGTTACAACCCACTTTAGGACAATTGGTTGTTAATGTTAGAGAATTGACACTCAATAACTCTTCTGAGCAATTATCGATACAAATCGATAATACTGAAGCATTAAGTGAACAGTATCGATTACTCCAACAACAGTTGGCTCGACAGGTGTCTACTTGGCAGAAAAAGCTTGCTCTTGATGTGCTGCACTTGGAAAAACAAAGGGACCTTTTGGGCAAGGGTGTTATCACACCTTCTGAACTATTACCGGCAGAAAACAGTTATCTCGATAAGCAAGTCGCACTCGAAGATATTTATATTCAAATAAAATTGTATGATGTCAAACTGAGAGAGTTAACTCAATCTCTTACTAATTTTAAGCTACATAGAAAAGAACGACTGCAACAATTAAAAACTTCAGTTTTAAGTAGTTACTTAGCTTTAACAAGTAAAATAAGTCGTTGGAAACAACATTACTTAGTTAGTGCCCCCATGACGGGACAAGTTTCATTCTCTAAATATTGGAGTGCTAACCAACATGTCACTCAGGGAGATGTCATACTATCTGTTGCTAATAAAAGTGACGAGATTATTGGTAAAATTCAGGTCGCACCTGTTGGCGCCGGTAAAATAGAAGTAGGACAAAGGGTTGATATTGAATTAGTAGGATTCCCTGCGATCGAGTATGGTCACTTGGTCGGTCAGGTAAAATCGATATCTTTAGTTCCTGGTGAGCAAGGTTATCTAGTTGACATAAGTTTACCGAACGAGTTGGCCACTACCTACAATAAGACATTACCCTTTACGCCTAACCTAATTGGAGATGCAAAAGTGATCACCAAAGAAAAACGTTTACTTGAACGCTTTTTTGATAATATATTATATTTGTTTAACAAAGTTGGGTAAATATTCCTAATACAACAAGGTATTTAAAACAAAACTCATGTGATTTAGAAATACGGATTAGACCGTAAAAAATTGATGCCGGTCATTTATTTAAGATTCTTTTCGAAATAATAAAAATACAAAATACGTGTTCCACGTTTACTGCCTAATGACCAATCACTATTTTCCTT
>CBDUHU010000809.1:0-1760 GCA_965366725.1 uncultured Kangiellaceae bacterium | reverse complement strand
TTCAACTTCAACCTTTGGTTCTGTGCTGGCCGCCGAAGCTTCAACTGCGGATGGCTCCTCTACTATAGACTTTTGTTGTAACTCTTTCACTTGTGCTTTAAGTTGCCGGTTTAACTTTAGCAACCATCCCGCTCTTTTATCGGTTTCAACTATTTCTTTCTCAGCCAGGTCAAGCTTCAACTGAATGTCTGCTATTTTGTCGCGAGACTGCTGTACTTCCAATTGGACCACAGATAGTTTTTCTTCTGTAGTTCTTAAGGCTTTTTCAGTAACGGCAACTTTTTCTGTTAACTGAGCAATTGTTGATTCATTCGCTTTATTCCCCGCTTGAGCAAGTAAGACACTATCCAACTTAACTTCTAAGGCTTTATTTTCCATATACCAGAAACTACTGGCGACTATTCCTCCCAATACCAGCAAAATGACAGTAGCGGACTTCAGATAAAAACGAAAATAGCTTTGTGTCGCTCCACAAAGATAGCAATTTTTCTGGCCTTTCGATATTTCGCGTTTACAACCTCTGCAACGATTTGCCATTAAAATCCCCTCTGGTGATGATTACAACGATAGATTCTTTGGTATAATTAGAGAGGATAATGAATTCACAAAAGCTTATCAATTACTCAATATACAGATTGTGAGCTTTGACAGATTATCAAATCCTCCCTTCTGTCTTTTAAAGCATTTTTCTCAATCAGAAATCAATCTTCCTGATCCTGATAAGACCCGATATTTCAAACAGGAGAGCAGATAAACTTTGTTTCTCCCATTTGAAAAAATGATCGAGTCATTCCTATTGTTTAATAACAACTCCATCTTTCATCACAAACGAGACCGACTCAAGTAAATGAATATTTTTTGTCGGATCACCATCAACCGCGACAATATCTGCTAATTTTCCAACCGCAATAGTACCTAGTTTATGCTCAATTTTTAATAGTTTTGCAGCGTTCAGGGTTGCTGATTGAATTGCTTCAAACTCAGGCATCCCTGCTTCGACCATATAGCCAAACTCACGCCCGTTTAATCCATGGGGAAACACACCAGCGTCTGTTCCATAAGCTATTTTTACCCCTTTTTTGTATGCCCTTGCAAAGGTTGATTGAATTTGTGGGCCAACTTTCGCAGCCTTCGGGCGCACAACACTTGGATAATAACCATCAATCGCGGCTTTTTCCGCAACCCATTTGCCAGCAGTAATAGTAGGAACATAGTAGGTCTTATGTTTTTTCATAAGCCTGATCGCTTCTTTATCCATAAAGGTGCCATGCTCTACTGAATCCACCCCTGCACGAATCGCTCTTTTCATTCCCTCTGCACCATGCGCATGAACAGCGACCACAAAATCATAGTCTTTTGCTACTTTAACCACTGCTTTTAACTCATCTTCGGTAAACTGCGGGTTAGCCCCATTTTTGGCCAGACTTAACACTCCACCGGTAACCGTTAACTTAATTACATCAGCGCCCTCTTTGTAGCGTTGACGCACTGCTTTCATTGCATCGTCAGTACCATTGATGACCCCTTCCTCAGGTCCCGGATTTCCCATTAATTCGTGTCTTAAACCATTAGTTGGATCAGCGTGGCCTCCAGTCGTGGCGATACTTTTACCGGCAGCATAAATCCTCGGACCTTCAATATAGCCTTTATCGATCGCTTTGCGTAAAGCGATCGGTACGCCGGTAAACAACTCACCTAAATCTCTGACCGTAGTAAACCCTGCATCTAATGTACGACGGGCAAATATGATACTTCTTAAG
>CBDUHU010000808.1:0-1764 GCA_965366725.1 uncultured Kangiellaceae bacterium | reverse complement strand
ACCCTGAGCTACCATCCTGTACTAAACGCAGAGTAGGGGTATTGCCATCTTTAACATGTACTTGAACTACGGGAGTTGAAGTGCCAACACCAATACGTCCAGCATCGTCAACATAGAGAGAGTGCGAGGGAGCGCCACCTTCAATAGTAAAAGGTGTTCTTGCTGCATCAATATCATCAACTGAAAATTTATTGGCACCACCGTTGGAGCTGTCATTAAAAGTAAGTTGCCAATCACGAGTAGGGAAGCTTGCCGAGTTACTGGTATCTTGCGCTTTAATCCTTAAGTTATTTTCTTTCAGACGAAGGGTATCAAAACCAAAAGATTCACCGTTAACACAGTCATTACCGATACATAGACTCTGATTAATAATCACATCGTCCAGATGAACAATATCAGCATAACTATTGGCCGCAATTAAAAATAGTGCTGAGGCTGAAGCAAGTTTAAATTTATTATTCATGGCTAGTATCCTTATTATTATTGATCTCTAGAGTCCGTTTTGGTTCTTTTAAATCTTGAGCGAAAGTCTTCATTGTCTGACCTTCGGTCGTAAACTGGCCATTGGTGACATCAATAACGCTGATTTTACCTACAGCATCCGCAGGTCTTCCGTTATTCATAGTATCTTTCATTTCTGTCACATGCTTAATTGCCCTGATTTCGTAGTTATAGCTACCGTCATAGGGTAAATCAAAGTCGCTGAGGTTTAATGAAGGTTGTTGACTCTCAAATTGTTGATTGTAGCCACCATCTCCGGAAACAGAAATAATATACTTGTCGTAAATCTTACTTGAAGTAAGTTCGATATTGTAACTTGTTTTGGTGATGATCGGCTTTTCCGATTTGCCCTTGCTCAATTCAAATACATTCTGTTGGGCTGTAACTGGCAATGTTACAAAAGATGCAAGCATTGCCACTTTGATGGTAGTACGCATTGTCAAACTCCTTGTTATTGTTTTATGTGTCAAATAGGCAAACTACTAATTACCAATATCGACCCTCGCTATATTATGGCCAATAAAATCTCATTAGTCTATATTATTGCCTGCAATTTTAGCAGGAACGACCAGTAATGGCCTACAATGTCCTACAAAACTAATTTGATATATCACTAATTTATAAGCTTGCGGTTATTTAAACTTGAAATGTTTTAACAGAAAATTAGTTTGTCGGATCATCTTTTCAGAGTGCTCTCTTGGCATTTGCGCCTGAATTAGCAAAAACTGTTGCTTTTGGTAAGAAACGACCTGATAAACAACAGTGTCCACGCCATTAAGCTCAACACTTGCGCTACTGGCTAGTGCAGGCATATTATCTAGCTTGATCATATCATTTTTCATAATGTCGACGTGATGATAATGTTGACTATTTATTAAAAAGTGTTCTGATAATTGTTGGATATCTTCAATTTCCTTATCGGTTTTACCATGACTGATGCTGATAGAGCTTTCTTTCTGAGCTTCTGATAGTGGTAGAAGGACAATAGAATTGGCATAACGTTGTTTGATTGTAAATTCAGGGGTTTCAGTTAGCTCAAAAGGTAATCCTGTGAAGAGTCTTTTATTTGCATCTGTTTTAACCGAAAAATTTAGTAAGCTTTCCTTGATTGCTTGTTTGTGGTTATTGCTACTTCCCTCCGGGTAACTAGCCTCAAGAATGATGCTTGAAAGTTGATCCCCAGCGATAATCCAGATTTTTTCATAATAACTACCTGCAATATTTTGCCTTAGCTTGAATTGATTGCAGATAGCACCGTGGATA
>CBDUHU010000807.1:0-1765 GCA_965366725.1 uncultured Kangiellaceae bacterium | reverse complement strand
ACCTGAGTCAATTTGTTCTTGTAAGACATAGCTAACACTATTTACTACCGGGACGCCAGACCAATAGACATTATATGTACCATCTAAGTCAGTAGCCGGAACATTGAGTTGCGCCGGAGTTTGCGGAACAACCAATTCTTGTGGTGGTGGTTCACACGCAAAGTCACAAGGTGGTGGTTCACATTCGATAAAGCAGATTTCTTTGGCAAAAGTGATGCTACTAAAAACCAATAAGATAAATGCCAGATAGTGTTTTTTTGTCCTATGTCTATCAGATTGTCGGTATTGACGAGTTTGCATAATTTCCCCTGTAAGATCGTCTTTGTCGCTTCAGTTTATTTTTCAAGCGTCTATTCTAAAGGGGTACATTTATAACCAGAGTGCCAGATAAAGCCTTCTCTTTTTTTCTATTGTTTTCTATATTTGTATAGAAAACAGGCAGATATGACATTATTATCGAAAATACATACAAATATTATCTGTCATTGAACAAGTTAATTAATGAGTACCAGATAGTTGAAGCAAACCTCAAATGAAAAACCAGTACTCATTGGTGATAAATCCATCAGTTAATGGTTAAAATTGACTCAATCAAATTCACTAACCAAACAGCAAATACGCTAGCTAATATTGATTTCTCTGAGTCGGTTGATCACTCTGATATTCAACAAACTCAACTTCATAACCATCAGGGTCAATAAAATACACATTACTTTTAAAAGGTTCTTCAGCACCTGGGTTATCAATTTCAAATCCAGCTTGCTGTAAACGTTTGATGATCCCTTTAATATCACTGGTAACAAATGCAAAATGGGCTAACCCTACAGTGTGACCGGACAGATCACGATTATTTCCAACACCATTGTCGTTGAGTGCAAGATATTGGTAATCATCACCAAAATGAATCCAATTACGCGGTTTACCATACCATTCAGTTTGCCCGCCACCACGAACCCTCCAATGGGGAAACGCGGCTTGATAAAAAGATAATGATCGTTCCAGATCAGATACCACTAAATTAATATGTTCAAGCTGTAACATGCTGTTCTCCTTTATTGATTGAAACAGGGTCGAAAACATTAAGTAAAGCCATTACCTTACTTAATGTTTTATAAAGTAAACTATTTACTTTATATTGTAAAGAAAAAGTAAACAATTTTCTTTACATAGTTTTCAAGTTAGTAATAATAGGCAATTAGGAGGAATTAATGAAAACAACCGAAAAAATTATCCAGCAACTAAAAAGTGATGGACCTTTGACTGCTAAAATACTAGCACAATCCCTTGCTCTGACAACCATGGGAGTCCGTCAGCACTTACAAACCCTGGAAGACGAAAAAATAGTGACTTTCGAAGATATAAAGGCAAGTCGGGGTCGACCAACTCGCTATTGGTCGCTGACTGAAGAAAGCAATAGTTACTTTCCTGATGGTCACCAAAACCTGACAGTCCAATTGATCGATTCGGTCAAAGAGTTGTTTGGCGATGCGGGTCTGGAAAAACTGATTGAAAAGCGAGAAAAAGATTCCTTAACCATCTACCAACAAGCAATGGAGCAGCAACACTCGCTTATAGAAAAACTGGAAGCATTGGTAAAACTGCGTATTGAAGAGGGTTACATGGCAACCTTGAAACAAGAAGGAAAAGTGTTCTGGTTATTGGAAAATCACTGCCCTATTTGTGCCGCAGCAAGTCACTGCCTTAACTTTTGTCGCTCAGAACTCAATCTATTTCAGGCACTACTAAAAGATACCGCTGAAATTAG
>CBDUHU010000806.1:0-1775 GCA_965366725.1 uncultured Kangiellaceae bacterium | reverse complement strand
GTTATGCTAGGGTTATCTCAAGAGAGGTCTTACCAGTAAGCACTGGTTAGCGGTTCTAATCTCAGCGACAGAAATAATTTCAGGATCAATATTTTGGAGTATCACTATGCTAAATAAACAATTAAATTTTTTATTTTTATTCTTGCTATTAACATGTTGTTCATTAAATCTTTCGGCAAATATTTGTATCGACATTAACTTACCGGACAACCCGAACTACCAGTTCAACAACGACATTAAAATTAGCTCTTATGACTCTACCGAAATTTCAGCTAACCTTTTATTACCCACCCAAAGTACACTCAATAAAAAACTCCCAGTTATTATTTTTGTCAATAGCTGGGTTTTAGATGAACATGAATATTTAGTGCAAGCCGCTAAGTTTGCGGAAAAAGGTTATCTGGTTTTAAGTTATAGCTCTCGCGGATGGGGCTGTTCAGGTGGCGTTGTCGATATTGTTGGAGATAGAGATATGGATGACCTTTCAGCAGTTATTGACTGGCTCATTGCTAATCAGAATATCGATCCGGAAAATATTGGGATCACTGGTATTTCCTATGGCTCAGGTATCAGTTTGATGGGACTGGCAAAAGAACCTCGAATTAAAACTGCAGTTGCGATGAGTACCTGGGCTTCATTAACAGATGCACTTTTTCAACATCAGACGCCAAGAAGCTTCTGGGGATTCTTTCTTGTTTCAAGTGGACTGATTACAGCGACAATGGATCCGGTTATTGCGCGTAACTATATTAATCTTCTCACCCACCAATCTATTCCGGAAACATTAGAATGGGCAGAACAACGCTCGGTAAAAAACTTTATTCATTTAATTAATGAGAAAAATGCACCTGTATATCTGGCCAATAACTTCGGTGATAATTTATTCCAACCAAACAACTTACTGAAGTTTTTCTCGCAACTAACAGTGCCTAAACGCCTGGATCTTAATCAGGGAACCCATGCAAGTGGAGAAGGTCTGGGTTTAATTGGACTGGATAACTACACCTGGAATAATGCGCACCTTTGGTTCGACTACTGGTTAAAAAACCAGGAGAATGGTATAACCCAACAACCTCCGGTAACGATGCTTGCGAAAACCCCGGGTCAAAACAGTGCATACCAAAGAGACGAATATGCGCAATGGCCATCTGCACAATCAGAACAACTAGATTTTTATCTGGGAGCCCGCGGATTTTTTTCACAAGGAAAATTACAAAGCTCACCATATACCCCTTTCTGGAACAAAAGTAATAAAATTTATAGTGGTTTAGATACTTTAGCAACCACCGGGATCCCTGTATTATCTGCATTATTAGACGGCCATCTAGCAGCACCAGTAAAAACAAAAATATCACTAATCAGCCGACTAAATGGAATAGTATTCCAATCAGAAAAGCTCGATAAAACGGTTAAGCTAAGAGGTATTCCTAAAATCAGCCTGAACATAAAACCTTCATATTCAAAGCTACAGCTCAATGCCTATCTTTACGACGTTTCAGGCGATACTGCAACTTTAATTACCCACGGCCCCATTACTCTACATAATGCAAAATACGGCGACACTCAAAAAATAGACTGGGAACTAGTCGCAACTGCTTATGATATTCCTGCCGGACATCAGATCGCGATTGCACTGGATACTTTTGATATTCTCTATGGTGTGCCAACTATCTTACCTTACTCTGTTTCATTTAAATTTAGTGCACAAAATCAGTCGGTATTATCATTACCAGTTATTCACTAGATTTGCCGTATGATCACTGGATTTCAACCAC
>CBDUHU010000805.1:0-1779 GCA_965366725.1 uncultured Kangiellaceae bacterium | reverse complement strand
GCTTCATCCAGTAACTCCATCAATTTCACTGTTCCGCCGCTTCGGGTTTTAAACGGCTTGCCATCAGTTCCTAACATCATTCCAAAGGGGCAATGTTCATAGCGCTCATCCGTTCGCATAAAGCCCGCTTTACGAGCGACAATTTCTGTTTGTTTAAAATGCAATGCCTGACGAGCGTCAGTGAAAATTAGTGTTCTGTCGGCATTAAGAACACCGGAACGGTATCTGATCGCAGCTAAATCAGTGGTCGCATACAAATAACCGCCACCAGACTTCTGCACAATATAAACAGCAGGGTTGCCTTCTTTATTGACCATTTCATCAATAAAAACGACTTGAGCCCCCTGATCTTCCTGAGCAATCTGCTTATCTTTTAACTCAGCAATAACATTCGCAAGGTCATCGTTATAAGCGCTTTCTCCCATAATATCATCACGGGTAAGACTGACATTCAGCTTTTGATAAACATCGTCACTATGCTTGATAGAAATATCAATAAATTGATTCCACAGCTTGATATACTCTGCTTCACCACTTTGTAGCTTAACCACATAATCACGTGCTCTTTGTGCAAAGCCATCTTCATCATCAAATCGAACCTTAGCTTCTCGATAAAAATCTTCCAGATCAGATAAAGCAGTTTCAGCCACTTCTGCGGAAGCCAGTTTATCGCTTAAGTGAGCCAGCAGCATGCCAAACTGAGTACCCCAGTCCCCCATATGATTCTGACGTATAACTTTATGCCCCATAAACTCAAGCGTTTTAACCACCGAATCTCCAATCACGGTAGAACGCAGATGACCAACATGCATTTCTTTGGCAAGATTAGGCGAAGAGTAATCAACCACCACTGTTTGTTGCGCTTGCTTTTGGATCCCCAGACCAGTGTTGTTGGCCTTTTGTAACTGACTGGCAACCCACTCAAGGTTTAAATGAATATTGATAAAACCGGGACCTGCCACTTCAAGTTTTTCAGCTATTCCAGTTAAGTCAACCGCAGCAATTATTTTTTCGGCAATATCCCGAGGCTTCTGTTTCAATAACTTAGCCAGTGCCATCGCTCCATTAAATTGATACTCACCAAACTCTGGCCGGGTACTTCTGGTCAATGGAGCAGGCGCATCTTCAGGCGCACCAATTTTGACATTTGCCGCTTTAAATCTTTCCAGTAATAAACTGTATACGTTCATTTTTGTTAAACCTTTCACTCTTCACTACAACCAAATAGCAGTGATTAATATGCTTCAATCGTTGGCGCATCTACAAAAACACATAGGTTTCTGCTTCTTTAGCGATGCCTGCGCAAGGACTCAATAAAAAATTGGCCAGAGTATAACGTATAAAACCCCTGATAGGTTATATGCAGCGCTAATATGACCGAACTTCTTCTATCAATAGAATACGCCAGAGTCCAGAGAATATAGATTGATGTTAAACCGAACGCTGACTAAAACGTTCCAGATTTTTGGGGTCCAGCGTTTTTTTATCAACTTTCAGGTAAACCGCCCCTCCTTCAGGTAAAGCAACCGCTTCTGAAACCCCTTCAATCGCCTTGATTTCTTCAATCAACGAGGGGAATGCATCAGCAGACACATCAGGCATAGTTAGCGTGTAAGCGGTCACTGCGGGGGGATTATTAAGTCCGAACAACAACACTCCCCAGATAATCGCCATTCCGCAACCAACCAGATACACTCCATCCATTCCCTGATACTGAATAATCATCCCGGCAACCGGCCCACCTCAAAATGCACCGGCAAACTGACTGGTTGAATAAAC
>CBDUHU010000804.1:0-1782 GCA_965366725.1 uncultured Kangiellaceae bacterium | reverse complement strand
AGTAGTGCAAAACTAAAGCCAACCATGAGTATTGTGACTGCAATTTCGGGGCTTCGCATTAGCTGTAAGGATAACATCCAAACAAATCCAAGTAGTAGCGTAAGTTGAAACAAAAGATGCTTGAACGTATTTTTAAAATGAAACCATCTAATACCTGGGACGTTTGAAGTTTTAACTGATGGAACTACTCTTGCTGTTTCATCAATTGTGAGTGCTTTTTTCCAGCGCTCTGCTATTAACTCTCGTTGTTCAAAGCGGTTAGTCATCTGCTGATTGTTTGCGGAAATAGCACTGTGTTCGACTGTCTTTTGTTTGATTTTATTAAGTCCTGTTGCTTTTATCCGATCAAAACCGCTTTCTATTGTCTGGTTTTTTTCTGAAAGACCTACAAACGTTTCAAAACGATTCTTAAGATTATAATAATCTCTATGTCCACTCGGATTTTTAGTATCAATTGCAACCAGGTGCCAGATTGAACTGATTTTATTAGTAGTATTTTTGTCAATACGAATTGCCCGACCACGCATTTGATTAGTCAACATAAATGATCCAACTGAACTAGCGAGAATCAATGAATTAATAACGGGAGCGTCCCAACCTTCACCAAGCAAAGAACGAGTTCCTACTAAAACCTTAATATTGCCTTTCATTAATAGTGCAGTAAATACTGAAGTCAAATGATTGAGTGGGCCTGAAATTTTGAATAAGGAATCATCTTCTTGAAATTTTTCGACACTAATGTTCTTTCCATCAGTAAGTTCCAATAAGGCTTCCACTTGATCTCTATGAAGAATACTTAATCTTCCAGAAAGCATTCCTACTTGATTAGGAACTTCAGAGTCGGTAACAATTCCTCTGAAGACAGGCCAGGCTCCTAAGTTTAATTCGCCAGTGTTGATACCAGAAGTTAAAGTTTCATCACGAATATAATCGGTCAAAATGACTTGCCGTAAATTATCTTTGCGATGTTTATACTCTAGTTTATGGATCGATACACAGCCTTCAACTTTAGCTGCACTCAACGAAAGTGAACGTTCGATTCGACGAGAACGTTCTAAAGATAGCTCCCTTTTATGTAATAACTCAGAGGAACGAAGTTGTTTCTTAAGTTGAGTTATAAATTCCTTTGAATTTTCTGCATGCTTAAATGTAGTTGAAAATAATACAGACTCAACCAATATTTGCCACCAGTGTCGACCTAGTTGAGGAATATCTTTTTCAGTTAAATCAAGTTGTGACCTGAGAGAAGACGGAATATCTATTTCTTTTGCTTTAATAAATGACAAAATTGCAATTGCTATATGTGGCTGCTTTATGACATCGCTATCTACAACAGTATCAGTTAGCCAAGGGTGAGCTATAATCAGTTGATGAAATTGTGAATCATTAAATAGTGTATTGCAAAGAGTTGACACTCGTTTATCATATTCTTTGATACGCATTTTTTCTGGCATACTGACATTTACGGCCCACACAAAATCTTGATGACTGCATAGGGTGCCCGCTTTGACCAGTTCTGGAACTGAAACTTCCTCATCAATCGGACCACAAAGCTGTTCATATTTATTCCATTCATGGCCTTGGGAGTCGTACGGAGGTGTAGCGGTAAGTGATACTAAGGTTAAGTTTGGCAATGCTTCAAAAATTTTATCCAGCGCACGCCACCACTCTGCTCTAAGGTGATGTGCCTCATCCATAATTATTACTTCGACGTTGTTGTTTTTTAAGCTTTCTATAAATTCATTGATATCCCCTGATTTTGGTTGGCTATCAAGCTCTTCA
>CBDUHU010000803.1:0-1785 GCA_965366725.1 uncultured Kangiellaceae bacterium | reverse complement strand
TCCAAAACTCACTTTTATCCATTATTGACCACCAAATACTGAAAATTGTCAGAATATTAACAACATCGGTCCGGATTTTAATAACTTAAACGTAAAAACAGCTGCTAACCTACCATTTTTAACCACGAGATATTTTCTCTTTATTGATGAAAAAGCTCTTTGTCGCACTTTGTGTTTGGTGTGGCTGTGATTAAAAAGCAATCAACTAACAAGCAAGATTAAAGAAAAGCCATCGTGTGGTGTTTGTGCGCTAGTTGTAGCGACGTGCATCAATGATGTAGCAAATTAGCTAAAAAGACATTGGATAAAGGACAGTCTATGAAACAAGTTAAATTTATTCAACAACCTGAACCCGGAAGAAAACTGATGATACTGCGCTGTTTTCTCGGCCTGTTAACTGTCATTTTATTGAATGCCTGTGCAACGCGGGTAACTTCAATAAAAAAGGGGACTCAACATCAGTTAGTACAGGGGAAGGGGTTTGTTTTGCTAGGAATAGAGACAAATCGAAATCTGAAAATGATCAAAATCTCAGGGCCGCAAAATATAGAACTATCTTCCACCGATATTAAAGAGGGAAGTAATTACCTGTTAGTTGATTTGGAAGTTGGAGTTTACACCATCGACAAAGTAGTTTTAGACGACTATTGGCGGGTCGAGCTTGACGATGAATACTGGCAATTTGAAGTAAAGCCCGATGGAATTAGCTATGTTGGCCATTTAGATATAGCACGACGCGGGTTTCTGGGGCTAATGATTTCAGCTGAGTTGATTAATCGAACTTCTCAAGCACTAGAATTCCTTGAAAATGAGTATGCAGAATTATTGTCGAGCCACAAAGTGGCTTATGGTGGTCCTGGTGAGGATGATTTTTTATTATTTCTGACAGAGGTCAAAAAGGAGTTACCATGAATATTACTCACTTAAACAGGATTTCCATAAACTTCTTTTTTTCGTTGGTGATTTTAGTTTCTGGACTTTTTTGCAGTCTACTGCTGGCGACCCCGATTAATTCGGAAAAATTATTTTCCGACCCCAAGCATGGCATGGTTAAAATTTCACCTGATGGAAAATATGTGAGTAGCTTTTTCCGGGGAGAGAAGGATTACTATCTGGATTTGATAGAGACAAAGACTAATAAGCTTTTTACCACAGTAACGCTTGGTAATGATACTAAACTAAATGATTATTACTGGTTAAATGATAAGCAAATCTATTTCAGCGTGAAATATGATAATAACCCCGTATTGTTACTGGGAGAATTGAAAAACAATAAGGTGCAAATCTCTCATATTAAGGCTAGGGGTTATATGGTCAATTATTTGCCTGAGCAAGAAGATGAAGTGTTGTTTGCGAAGTTGATTAAGGAAGGCTCTCCTTATTATCATTTATACAAATTGTCAATTAGCGATTTGAAAAACAATGATTTTAGTGTGCTTAATCGAATAAAACATGATCCAAAGAAGGTCAGCCAATATCAGTATGATAAGCACACACAGCGAATTTTAACGAGTACCTATGACAGAGATAGTGAGAGCTTATCGATTAACTATATGCCTGCGGAAGGGGGAAGGTGGCGCACAATAATCACCTTCAAGGAAGTTGACTATGGACTGGTGCCTGTTGGTTTTTCCGATGAGCGCCACTTATGGGTTATTACTAATAAAGATACTGATAAGAAGGTACTACGCAAGTTTGATATAACCAGTAAAACATTTGGTGAAATTATTTACCAGCATCCAGACTTTGATCTAACTGGTGCAGGTATTAATAAAAATGGTGGTT
>CBDUHU010000802.1:0-1787 GCA_965366725.1 uncultured Kangiellaceae bacterium | reverse complement strand
TAATCCCCAGTTCAGATAACTGGTCATAATTTCTTTCGCCAAAGCAAGCTTGTCCATGGCGCACTAACAGTAGGCGACACATACCACGACCTTATTCATAAATAACAATATCCAGAATCACTATTTTGAGCACTGACTCTTCTAACGTGAACAGTCTTGTCTAATACCATAAACCGCTTAACAACAAGTGTCAATATCGAACGTACGTTCGTTTTATTTCTTATCGAAATAGTATACTATGTAGAAAACAGACGAGGAGTGATTACAATGCTGGCTGAGTTTAAGCAAAAACGGGTACTGATTACTGGTGGTGCGTCTGGCCTGGGGAAAGCACTGGTAGAGGCATTTGCCCGGTTAAACTGGTCTATCTGGATAGCAGACATTAATATTGAGTCTGCCAACCAACTTAAATCATCACTTCAACAAAGCTTACCTGATATTGAAATACATATTACCCATTGCGATGTAGCAAATCCTGATAGTTTTGCAAAGCTATCAGATCTAATCGCCAATCAGTGGGGTAACCTTGACATCATCATCAACAACGCCGGTATTGCCTCTTCCGGCTTACTTGAAGAAACCGATAATGCCAAATGGGAACGCACAATCAACACTAATTTAAATAGTGTTTTTTATGGGTGTCATCAGTTAACGCCGCTATTAACGACAGAGGGGCCCACTCATATTGTTAATATTGCTTCTTTTGCCGGTATTGCCAGCGCACCGGGAATGATTGCTTACAATGTCAGTAAAGCTGGTGTTATTGCGTTAAGTGAAAGTCTGAGAGTCGAGCTTGGTCACCGCAACATCGGTGTCTCAGTTGCATGTCCGGCATTTTTTCAAACTAACCTGGTCAACTCGATGACAGACTCAAACGACTATGTTCGCCAGCAAGTTGAAAAATGGATGGCTTCCTCCAAAATAAGCGCAAATGATGTTGCTAATGACATTATTCAAGGTATCCAGAGGAACCGGTTTATGATTATTTCTCATGATTATGCGCGTCGCATATATTGGTTAAAACGTCTTTTTCCTGATTATTACCTGCGAAAACTAATTGCCAAAGTACCTAAACTAAAACAACGTCTAACGACTTTCCAACAAAACTGATTTTTATAATATAGTCTGACTACGGAGTAAACCCATGCCAAAAATTATGATTTATGGAGCCAACGGTTATACCGGAAAGCTTATTGTTAAGGAAGCGATAGAACGCGGTTTGCTCCCGATTATTGCTGGAAGAAGTCAGCATAAACTCGTCCCTCTGGCAGAAGAACACAAGCTGGAAGTAAGAGCTTTTGAATTGTCTTCGATCAGCGAAGTTTCCAGTCAACTGGATGATATTGATATCTTAATTCATTGTGCAGGACCTTTTTCCGCAACTGCACAACCGATGATGGAGGCCTGCCTGTTAAGCAAAACCCACTACACTGATATCACTGGTGAAATCAGTGTGTTTGAATTAGCACAATCGTTTCATCAGAAAGCAGTGGATGCGGGCGTGGTTATTTGCCCGGGAGTTGGGTTTGATGTTATCCCAACAGACTGTCTGGCTAGCCAGCTAAAACAGAAAATGCCCGATGCTACTCATCTGGCACTTGGTTTTGACTCAGGTTCGCGAATGAGTCCTGGCACTGCAAAAACCTCTGTTGAAGGACTTGGCCAAGGCGGAAAGATCAGAAAAAATGGGCAAATAACATCAGTACCCTTGGCTTATCGATGTCGCACTATTGACTTTGGTGCAGGCGAAAAAAATGCGGTAACCATCCCCTGGGGTGATGTTTCTA
>CBDUHU010000801.1:0-1790 GCA_965366725.1 uncultured Kangiellaceae bacterium | reverse complement strand
GCATAACGCTATGACCCGCAACGGCTAAATCAATGGCTGCACCTGTTGCGGCGCCAGTAATAGCACCGACTGTAGCTAATTGCTTTTTATCTAATCCCCACATATACCATTGTTCGCAATCAAAAAGATCGGGAGGTAATTCCAACTCTTTAATTGTCCAACGGGTATTAAAGTGGGAATAAACAGCAAACAACTCATTAATAGCCTGGTGTTCTCTCTCTATCATCCATTCATTATATTGATTCGCAAGTACTTTTTGAACGAGACCGGCCTGCTTTTTGTTGAGAACTTTTTGACACTGTCGATAGCAACAGAGATCTTCAATTAACCGCGCAAGAATTCTTGCACTATCTAGTTTTTGTTGGTTTCTCTGCTCAATTAAATCACCGGTCACCCAATTTATCTGCTGCGACCATTGAGGATCTAAATGAGCAAATGTCTGCAATAATTCAAGTTGCTTATTGAATTCCGCATCAATAGGGTTAAAAACTCTCACCGTTTTAAAGTACTGAGTAAGCGCGCGATGCCATTGCTCTACATATTGCTCGCTTTCTATCGGGTTGATTAAAGCCATACTTGGTCGACCACTCCATTGCAGAATTTCCATTTCGGCTTCATACTCAATGCCATATGGTCTAGAACCATCAACAACGTAGAGTATCGCTGCTCCTTCAACTAATGGTCTTAAAAGGGCGACTTCATCAGGGAATTTATTCTGGCAGTCAAGATCATTAACAAAATCAGCGACGCTCAATGCTCTTTGATCGGCACTCTTGGCATGCTTTTTTAACCACTCCAGAGCTTTTCTCGGTCGCTGAAACCCCGGCGTATCAATTAACTCATAGTGGCTTCTTTTGGTTCTAACAACAAAGCCATCGGCTGCGGTAGTCGTGCCGCTGCGATTAGACACTCTGATATTATCGTTATGTGACAATGTCGAAACTATTGAGGATTTGCCTTTATTAGGATGACCTACCACCGCAAATTTTGCGTTATTCATTCATAACCCTCTCCGGATTAAGCGAATCAGGTAAAAACATTTGCCATTGACCAAATTTATCAGAAAACCTCTGCCACTCTTGCAAATGGTTAGCCTTAGGTATCGACAGTCCTTCGTTATCCCAATCTAACGGTAACAGGTAACCGTGTCGGCTATTTAAAAAATCAGCCAGTTCACCTAAAGGCGGCTCCCATGACTTAACGATAACAAGCTGCTCCGCTTTCCATTGCTCAGCATTTTCAACTTCTGACGGAGAAGCTGTCGGCCCAGCACTGAATAATTGAGAACTACTAATGTCTATCTCTGGACATTGACTCAAGAGTTTAACAGGCACATCAGCCCAGTTATTAATACCAATACTTGTAGGCAACCTAGAACAAACAGAGGAAGAATTATAGCTCGGTTCAACAAAACTCACAGAGGTTTTATAAGGTTCTGCTTTTGCTGCTTTGTCAGCAAATGAACGTTTTAAACATAGTTTAAATATAAGAAAGAGTACAATTCGTGGCAACAAACTGTAGAACAGTTGAATAGCCAGAATAAACTGCCACCACCCTCCATAAGCCAGATGGCTACTACTATTAATAACTAACCTTGAATCTCGGGTTGACTCCAATAAGAAAACGTCAGGTTGTGCTGATCCCCAAAATTGCCAGGGTGTAGCAACAAAATTCAACAATGATAAGATATCCTGCTCAGAGAGGATTGTACTCCGCCATACAAAGTTCATATCCGTTGCCAGAAGCAATAAAAAAAATGTGAATAGACTAGCCAGGGAAAAAGCAAGAGC
>CBDUHU010000800.1:0-1802 GCA_965366725.1 uncultured Kangiellaceae bacterium | reverse complement strand
AATTTTGTGTCAGAATCTTTATCCTACACGTCATACTTTTATGTCTAACTATTATTATTGATCGTAATGAGTTCGATTTTAATGAAGCACTAACGCTGCTCAAATATATTATAGGGAATATTTATGGTTGTTATCCCGGTCATATTGTCAGGTGGGTCGGGAACCCGATTGTGGCCTTTATCCAGAAAGCACTATCCCAAACAATTACTTAACTTAATGGGAGGAGTGTATACGATGTTGCAGGAAACAGCTGTACGAGTATGTCACCTTCAACCACCCATTGTAGTTTGTAATGAAGATCATCGGTTTATGGTAGCTGAACAATGCCATTCTATTAATATTAATCCATCTGCAATTATTTTAGAGCCCGTCGCCCGAAATACCGCACCCGCAATTGCATTGGCTGCATTTGAAGCTCTGAAGCAAGACTCAGAGGCAATTATTGCCATTTTCCCTGCAGATCATGTGATCGAAGATCAAGACAATTTTAAAAGCTCTATAGGCTATGCCATTGATGCAGCTGTGCAAAATAAATTAGTCACTTTTGGGATTGTTGCGGATAAGCCCGAAACAGGGTATGGCTACATTAAAACTTCGGCAGATAATAAGGAACAGGAATTTTATCCAGTTGAAGAGTTTGTTGAAAAACCAGATGTTAAAACCGCAGAACAATATTTAATCAATGGCGATTATTATTGGAATAGTGGGATGTTTGTTTTTAAGGCTTCAGTGTATTTAGACATTTTGGAAAAATCTAATCCTGAAATAGTGGCTTTTTGTAAACAAGCTTACGATAGTGCAAAAAAAGATTTAGATTTTATTCGTATCGATAAGGCTCTTTTTGAACTATGTCCAGACGACTCTATTGATTATGCTGTAATGGAAAACTCATCAGATGTTGTTGTTGTGCCAATGGATGCAGGTTGGAGTGATATTGGAAGCTGGAGTTCATTGTGGGAAATCGCCGATAAAGATAAGCAAAATAATGCGCATTTGGGCGATGTGATATCTATTAACAGTTACAATAACTTGATTCAGAATTCAGACAAACTAGGAGCGACTATAGGAGTAAATAATTTAGTTGTTGTTGACACTAAAGACGCGCTTCTCATTGCTGATAAAAACCAAGTACAGAATGTGAAAGATGTTGTGGCGGTTCTGAAGAAAAGAAACAGTGGTGAACATTTGTGGCATAGAGAAGTTCATCGTCCATGGGGGTGCTATGATTCTATTGATAATGGCACTCGTTACCAAGTCAAAAGGATAACCGTTAAACCAGGAGCATCACTGTCTTTGCAGATGCACCACCATAGAGCAGAGCACTGGGTTGTAGTGTCTGGTACAGCTATTGTACAGGTTGGTGACGAAGAGTTATTAGTTTCTGAAAATGAGTCTGTTTATATCAAAATTGGACAGAAGCACAGATTAAGTAATCCTGGGAAACTTCCACTCGAATTAATAGAAGTACAAAGCGGAAGTTATCTTGGCGAAGATGATATCGTCAGATTTGAAGATGAATTTGGTCGCTCATAGTAGCAAGAATGTAAAATTAGGAAGTAATTTGATGTCGAGAAAAGTAGCACTGATAACCGGTATAACTGGTCAAGACGGAGCATATCTAGCTGAGTTTTTGTTGGAAAAAGGTTATGAAGTTCATGGTATAAAAAGAAGAGCCTCGTTATTTAATACTGAAAGAATAGATAATCTTTATCAAGATCCACATGAAGTAGAGAGGAATTTAATACTTCATTATGGAGATTTGACAGATACAAGTAATTTAGTGCGCATTGTTCAGCAAACTC
>CBDUHU010000799.1:0-1810 GCA_965366725.1 uncultured Kangiellaceae bacterium | reverse complement strand
AGATGTACCTCAGGTAATTGTTACGGTGAGCAATGATGCCTGGTTTGGAGACTCATTCGGGCCTTATCAGCATATGCAAATGGCGAGAATGAGAGCGCTTGAATTAGGAATTCCACTGGTTCGCTCAACCAATGATGGAATTACCGCACTGGTTGATGCGAATGGCCATTTTATCGAGCAGCTTCCTCGCTATTATCAGGGAAGCCTGAGGAAGAAGATTGCGCTTGATAACATTAATACAATTTACCGACGTTGGGGGAGTTACGGGGTTATCGCAATTCTGATATTTAGTTGTACGGTTTTTGGACTATCACTGTGGCGAAACAAACAACTTAAGGTGCAGTGCAATAATTAACTCGTCAGGTGACAAAAAAAAAAGCTCAAAAAATCAATTTTTAAGGTCATTTCGTGGTGAAACGCGCTATACTTATCTCGCCTTAGAATTAGAACAAAACATCAGTAAAATCAATAATTTCTGATGGTTTTATAACCAGTCGAGATTGAATGTATAAACAATCCACTCGATCTTGACTTAAGTCATATGTCTGGCTTGCTATTTTTGAGAAAGTCTTTTAAAAAGGCAATGTCATAAAAGAAACTAGGATGAGGGATGTTAGAAAACTACTTACCTATACTCGTATTCATTGCTGTCGGACTAGCTTTTGGTGCTTTTCTTGAGCTGGTTGGTTACTTTGCTGCTCCGCGCAAAGAGGTCGACGATAAACTCCTACCGTTTGAATGCGGCTTTGATGCATTTGAAGATTCACGTCATAAATTCGATGTTCGTTTTTACCTGGTTGCGATCCTTTTTATTATTTTTGATCTTGAAGTTGCATTCTTATTCCCCTGGGCAGTCGTTTTTCAAGAGTTAAGCTGGTTTGCGATTGGTGCGATGGGCGTATTTCTTGGGCTACTCGTTGTTGGTTTTATTTATGAGTGGAAAAAAGGAGCGCTAGAATGGGAGTAAATATGCAACAGGAATCTGTTAACACTGAAGCTTCTGGTGCGAGCCCTGATGGTGTTTCTCAGGCAGGTAAAGGCTATCTGGTAACTGGAGTTGATACTCTGGTTAACTGGGCTAGAACAGGTTCAATGTGGCCAATGACTTTTGGTCTGGCTTGTTGTGCAGTAGAAATGATGCAAGCAGGCGCTTCGCGCTATGATTTTGACCGTTTTGGTGTGGTTTTCCGGCCTAGTCCAAGACAGTCTGATGTAATGATTGTTGCGGGAACACTGACCAATAAAATGGCACCCGCGTTACGTCGAGTATATGACCAGATGCCAGAACCCAAATGGGTTATTTCAATGGGATCCTGTGCTAACGGTGGAGGATATTATCACTACTCATACGCAGTGGTCAGAGGGTGTGATCGTGTCGTACCTGTCGATATCTATGTACCCGGTTGTCCACCAACAGCTGAAGCTTTAATTTACGGTGTTATTCAGTTGCAAAATAAGATCAAAAGAACTAACACGATTGCGCGAAAGGTGTAAGGAAAGTCAATGGCTGAAAAATTACAACAAGCAATCAACCAACATTTGTCTGGCAAGATCATTGAAAGTAATATTTATGTTGGTGAGCTAACTATTGAAGTTGATAAATCAGAGCTTCTTTTTGTTGCTGAAACTTTACGCGATCATGATGACTTTCAATTTGAACAATTGATTGACCTTTGTGGTGTTGATTATCTCACTTACGGACAGGATGAGTGGTCGACAAATGAAGCTTCATCCAGCGGTTTTGAGCGTGGTAGAGAGACGATTAAGCCTTCCGGAAGCTGGGACAAACCCCGTTATGCGGTTGTTTATC
>CBDUHU010000798.1:0-1812 GCA_965366725.1 uncultured Kangiellaceae bacterium | reverse complement strand
ATTAGCTGGGCCTGGATTCCAAAATCACTGTTATTACTGATCGCAGTTGTCATTATACTTATTTCCGATAATGGTCAAATCTCCCAATACTCATTAAACCCGGTAAGCCTTAATTCATTAATTTTTGATCTAAACCCAACAACCGGTCTTGGTATGCTAGCTTCTATGATCGACCTTGCAACCTTTTGGACTATTGGCATTATGGTTATAGGGTACAAACAATGGACTCAGAGTAGTTTAGGAAAATCACTCTTTATCGTACTACTACCTTACCTGCTGATTTTTGGTATTTGGGCTTTGATTGCCGCTTAAGAGAGAGCCTGATTATGAAAAAAGCACTGATATTAGCAGTCATTATTGGATTGATTATTGGAATACCGCTCGCACAGAAGTATTTTAAAAGTGATCAAATTATAAGAGTCATTGTTGAACCTGCTGCAGAACATATGATTAAAGCTTCTGTTCTTGCATCAGGACAATTAAAACATGAACATGAAGTGAAACTATCCGCAGAAGTCATTGGCAAAGTTAGCAGATTGTCTGTCATTGAGGGTGACAGCGTCACTAAAAATCAGCTGGTGCTAGAAATTGATGACCAATCTTATGTTGCAGCGGTACAACAGCAGCAGGCAGCAGTAGATCAACAAATAGTCGCAATTGAACGCCAGAAACTGGTCGTCAGCAACACTCAAAAACAATGGAAAAGAAAAAACCAGCTATTTAATCAAAACTTACTGGACAGAGATCATTTTGAAAACATTACACATCAACTGGAACTTTCAAAGGTTGATCTGAAAAGTAGTTTTGAAGTGCTAAAACAATTTGAAGCAAAACTGGAACAAACCAAAGAGCAATTGGCAAAAACCAAGGTGCGCTCACCGATTAACGGCAAAATTACTTCATTGGATATTAAACAAGGTGAAACTGCAATTTCCGGGACAACCAATATTGCAGGTTCCTCTTTAATGACGATTGCCGATCCAGATAGTATGCTGGCGGAAATTAACATCGATGAAGCTGATATTGCTAACGTTAAAATTGGCCAACAAGCAGAAATTATCGCAATTGCTTTTGATAACAAGCCAATTCAAGGTACGGTTGAATCCATAGCTTCGAGTGCAAAAAGTGCACCGGGAAGGCAAACTCTGAGCTTTGCAGTTAAGCTCAGATTAAATCAGGGAGTCGAATCGAACTTACGTCCGGGCATGAGTTGTCGAGCAGAAGTATTTACCCAGGGAGAACAAAGTTTACTTTCTGTGCCAGTGAAAGCTATTCAAACTGTTGAAGACAATGACAAGGATCTGGTCGAAAACTTTGTCTTTATCTTTGATGGCGAAAAAGCACAAAAAATAAAAGTGCAAACAGGTATTTCAGATGATTCTTATCAACAAATCATATCCGGGATTGATGCAGGGATGCAGGTTATTACCGGACCAGACAAAATATTACGCCACTTAAATAACGAAGATAAAGTTATTAGTGAAGCTTCAGATCCAGCGACTAACGCGGATGAGTGATATTATGAGCGATAAAAGCGAAATGCTAATTAGCTTAAAGGATATTTGTAAATATTATGTGATGGGGGATCAGACAGTAAAAGCGTTGGATCACATTGATTTAACCATTAGAAAAAACGAATATCTTGCATTTATTGGCTCTTCAGGTTCTGGAAAGTCGACTATGATGAATATTCTTGGTTGTCTTGATAAACCAACTAAAGGTGAGTACTCACTCAATGGAAGGAGTGCAACTTCTTTGTCGCAAAATTCTCTTGCAGAAATTCGCAATGAAGAGATCGGTTTTATTTTCGTG
>CBDUHU010000797.1:0-1823 GCA_965366725.1 uncultured Kangiellaceae bacterium | reverse complement strand
CTCAACAAAATATCGAGCATCAAAAAATTGCAACGGAGCAGGTTGCAACAGCAATCAATCAACTCAGTGCAACGGTTCAGGAAGTCACTCGTAATATATCACTCAGTGCTGATGCTGCTGAGCATGCGCAACTGGAAACCACAGCAGGAGAAGGCATCGTTAAACAAACAGTTGCAGACATACTGGCCTTTTCGGAACATGTCGGTGAAGCGGCTAATAGCATTCAAGTATTAGAAAAAGACAGCGAAAATATCAGTTCAGTTGTTGATGTAATTAAGAGTATCGCTGATCAAACTAATCTACTGGCGTTAAATGCAGCGATTGAAGCTGCTCGTGCCGGTGAGCAAGGCCGCGGATTTGCAGTAGTAGCCGATGAAGTTAGAACACTTGCAGGTCGAACACAGGAATCCACTGAAGAAATCAACCAAATGGTTGATCATCTTCAATCAAGCGCACGTGAGTCAGTTGATCTAATGAACAACAATAAAAATCAAATCCACGGGGTTGTAAAGTCCGCACAACAAGCAGGGGAATCTCTAAATAAAATATCTATTGCCGTTAATAAAATAAATATGATGAGTACTCAAATTGCCACCGCGGCAGAAGAGCAAGTGAGCGTAACCGAAGAAATCAATCAAAATCTCGTTAAAATAAATTCCATGGCAACACATACTTCAGAAGGCTCAGCCCAGACATTGCTGGCGAGTGACTCACTTGCCAAGTTGGCGGTAAATCTGAAAAATTTAGTTGAGCAGTTTAAGATATAGCTTTCATCTTGCAGCTATAAGTCATAATGAAATTGATATCACTTCTATCTGCTGCTAGCAATTTATTGTCAAAAAACCTCAATTAGAGACTTAGTTGATACTCAGCGCATGATAAATTATTGCCATGAATATTATAAAAACCACTAATTTCTTTGCTCTGAATAAACCCCTGCTTTTCAAGCACTTTGGCTGAAGCCGGATTGTTTTCCATAACAACAGCCTTTAACAAAGCAAGACCTAATTTTTGTTTCGATATTTTAATCAGTTCCTTCAAGCCAAAGCTTGCAACACCAGAACCTATTTCACTTTTAGCGACTCTGTAACCAACCTCCGCCGTTTTTGACTTTACACAAATATCTTTAAGATTTGCCCTTCCTACAATACGCTGCTCCATGGTGATAACAGCAGGTAAAAGATTTCCTGATTTGTAAGCATCGATAAATTCTAACAGGTGAGCCTGGATCGAATCGTGAGTGTAGAATCCCTCACCCCTGGATTCAATGTAGGTTTCAAACCACTTTCTGTTTTGGTATTCAAATGCTATAAGCTGCGATAGATGCTGCCTGGATAACAACTCAAATCTCATATATCAGGACCTCCTAAAACTCACTCAATTATATTTTATCAACTTGACAGAACAACTCATAATTTGATCATACTTGACTTTATAGAGAATAAATATCGAGCTCTTCGCATAGAATTTTTCCCTACCCCATATCTACCAAAGATAGTGTAATATAGTTAGCGTCAAACGACCTGAAACTTTCATTACCTCGGTTTTTTATATAATAATCATTTGAGTACATGATAACAATATTGGAAAAAACGGTACCTATTAAAAGTTAATTATATTTAAGATTACACCACTAACATAATATATGTTTTAACTAGTTAAAGTTAAGCTAAAGCCCCTGGGCTAGAATGTTCTACATATGGATAACTTTATATAGTATTTTATGTGTTTTTAAGTTAATTCTCATATAGAAAAACGCTGAGAAATTTCTTTTAAACGAATAGCTTGCTGTATGTGCAAAGGAATAAGTGTGATTTTTTCAA
>CBDUHU010000796.1:0-1831 GCA_965366725.1 uncultured Kangiellaceae bacterium | reverse complement strand
GTTTTTTCAATCGGTTCCAACTCTACAGTATCTATTTTTGACGTACTTAACGAACTACCTAACAAAGAGGCTATAAGCTCTTGATTATTAGCTATTTTTAATATTTCTTTTTTTGCCCAGTCCAGTAGTTCTGGTTCTAATTGATTACTAAAATTTGGTTTCGAACGGTAGTCATCCTTGAAAAATTCAGAGGCTTGTGAAGTTTCAAAATGGTTGGCCAGAAGGGCGAAAATATCACTATTCTTAGCCGAGCGGTAGCCTACTGAATAACCGATTGATTCCCCAATTGATTCTCCCCAGTGAGCTGTTTCCGGCGGAATATAGAGCATATCTCCAGGTTCCATAATGACATCAATAAGGGGATCAAATTCTTCCAGATGCTTGAGTCCTTCAATGACTGTTTTACTTTCTGGAAGTTGCCCAGTGGTGCCAACTCGCCAGTGTCTTTGTCCTTTTACCTGAATAAGAAATACATCATAATTATCATAGTGCGGACCAACTCCGCCACCATTGGTCGCATAACTCACCATTAAATCATCAAACCGCCAACGCGGAAGAAAGTTAAAATCTTCAAGTAACCGAATGACTTCAGGACACCAATAGTCAAAAGTCTGCACCAGTAAAGTCCAATGAGTCTCGGGTAGTTTCTGGAAGATTGACGGTTCAAAAGGCCCGTTTAACAGCTGCCATCTGGATTGGTCATTACGGATGATTCGGGATTCAACGTCTTCTTCGAGAGATAAGCCTGCAAGCTCATCGGGAGTCACATAATTGGGTAAATCTAAATAGGCTTTTTTGATCAGGCAGGGAGATTTTTGCCAATGTTTTGATAAGAATTCGGTAGCAGAAAAGTTGTTAAGCATTAATTGCACTCTACTGATGCATAGCTCAAATTGATTGAGCTATGCATTGTGGTTTTGCCTGTTAGACTTGTTTGGCCTGCTCAATAGCATTACCAATATAGTTGGCTGGAGTCATTGCCTTGAGTGCTTCCTTTGCTTCTTCCGGTAACTCTAATTGATCGACAAATGCTTGCATTCCAGCTGGCTCGACTCGCTTTCCTCTAGTCAATTCTTTCAATTTTTCATATGGTTTTTCAATACCATATCGGCGCATAACAGTCTGAATAGGTTCAGCCAGAACTTCCCAGTTTTGATCGAGTTCATTGGCCAGCGATACTTCGTTAACTTCCAACTTTGATATGCCTTTGAGAGTTGCCTGATAAGCAATTAACGAATGGGCAACGCCGACTCCCAACGCTCTTAAAGCGGTTGAATCAGACAGATCTCTTTGCCAGCGAGAAATTGGTAGCTTTTGACCCAGGTGGGTAAACAGTGCATTCGCGATCCCCAGATTACCCTCAGAATTTTCAAAATCGATTGGATTGACTTTATGCGGCATCGTTGAAGAGCCGATTTCACCGGCGATGGTTTTTTGCTTAAAATGCCCAATCGCAATATATCCCCATATATCGCGATCAAAATCGATCAGGATAGTGTTAAACCGGGTAATGACATCAAAATACTCAGCAATATAATCATGGGGCTCAATTTGAGTGGTGTAAGGATTCCAGGTTAATCCAAGATCTTCGATAAAGGTTTGTGCGAATGCTGGCCAGTCGACCTCCGGGTATGCAGAGAAGTGTGCGTTATAGTTACCGACAGCACCATTAATTTTTCCCATTAGCTGGACACGGTCAAATTGTGATTGTTGACGCTGTAATCTTGCAACCACATTTGCCATTTCTTTGCCGAGAGTTGTAGGTGAAGCTGGTTGACCATGGGTTCTGGACATTAGTGGTAATTCAGCATATTCACGGGCCAGGTCAGCA
>CBDUHU010000795.1:0-1832 GCA_965366725.1 uncultured Kangiellaceae bacterium | reverse complement strand
GATTACCTGGAAAAAAACTGAGGATAAAACTAGCGAGACATAGACTCTTTATGCAGCGATAGGGTTCATTAGGAACACAAATATCACTACATTTAACCACAGAATAACTTAACCCCAGAATAGACAATTGATTGAGGGGGTGAACAAAATAATCATGAAAAAAATAACCCTAGTGGCAACAATGCTCACCACATTACTAAGTTGCCAAACAACAAATAAAGAATCTGAAACAACAGAGCAATCAACACTAGAGAAAGCAACCACTGAAGCCACCTTTTTTTCTCCTAATGGGAGAACTGTAACCGCCGCAACCTACCCAACAGACGAAACATCGCGCCAAATACTTAAGAGCCAAGACTTGGTTGGAGTAAACGCATTTTCTCACAAACGGCAATTGACGCCTACGGATCAACAGCCTGTTGTCCGCATGAATCGAGATACCTATTATTCAATGGCTGTTGTTGATGTCTCTAAGGGAGCCAGCATAACGATGCCTGAAATTCCTGAAGGTAAATACAGGTCGGTTCAACCCGTAACCGAAGACCACCGAATTCAAGCCATGAAATATGGATCGGGTAAATTTGATTTAACAACACATGTTGGCACGCATCTATATCTGATTATTCGTATCGATAGAACTTTTACAGAAGCAGAAGTAAAAGTAATCCAAGATAAGATGGTTATTGAGGCTAATTCAAATGAAAAATTTGCCGCTGTACCAGTAGACAAAGAATCATTTTTGGAAGTAGAAAATGCCCTTAAAGCTAAGATGCCTCCTGTCATTAAGCGAGATGGAGTGCTCGCATTGCAAGGTATGTTTACAGATCCGCGGGATGAGTCTGCTGAATTTTTCACTGAAGAAAAGTATCAACTTGGTGCTGCGCTTGGATGGGGCGGTGCGCAAATGATTGATAACATCTATGAAATTTCAAGAAACTTCTCCACAGACAGTTGCTATCAACTAACTTTCGAAGATCCCAATAACAAGGCATTCTGGTCGGTAACAGTATATGACAAGAAAGGCTTTATGTTTAACGACTTAGCAAACTATAGCTCCACTACGGCTCAAGTGAATGATGATGGAACGTACACCATAAGTTTCGGCTGCGGTGAGGATGCTCTCAACAATTTAGAAGTTGCTAACCCATCGGGCTTTTTTAATGTAGCTATTCGTCACTACCAACCATCTGAAAAAGTGTATAAGGAAGATTACCGCTTACTGCCACTCATGAAAGCCGTTTCTATAGAATAGTATAATAGCCTGGACGTTCAATTAGTTCTAGTTATGTGTTGAGTTAGTAAAAATGAGAAAATTAATAGCAATTCTGCTTTTCATTATTCCAACCTTTTCCTTTGGTCAATTTAGTGTTGATTTTCAATTCTCGAATATTCCTTTCTTTGGTGTG
Source organism: uncultured Kangiellaceae bacterium (assembly GCA_965366725.1). Lineage (GTDB taxonomy): Bacteria > Pseudomonadota > Gammaproteobacteria > Enterobacterales > Kangiellaceae > Aliikangiella. The sequence continues at coordinate 426 of CBDUHU010000795.1, read as the reverse complement.
AGTTACGAAATCGCAGATAAGTTGAGACCTGAAGTGCGTGTTGGTACAGATACCTTCTTGAGTGACCTTTCCCTTGAAGCTATTATAACCTATGACATTCTTAATAAGACTGACTATGAGTTTTATGCTGGAGTCGGCGCTAGAACTAATCAATATCCCGGGCTGGTTATACCCGTGGGCTTTAATTTCTACCCCTTCGAGGAGCAGAAATTAGCGTTTATGATCGAATTAGCCCCAATAATAGGCGAATCAGATATTCTAAGGGGCAGCATTGGCCTGCGATATAAATTCGCTTCGAGCGCTGAATAACTGGTCAAGACCATACCATCCGAAGACTTAACCCACTCCCTACAATTAGCTACAATTCATGGCCCGCTTTTTAAAACGGAATAAACCACGGCATACCACCTGCGCCTATCAACGAGT
>CBDUHU010000794.1:0-1845 GCA_965366725.1 uncultured Kangiellaceae bacterium | reverse complement strand
GAACCAACACTTCTGACAGTGCTGACAACTTAGTTATTGATATTGATTTGAATGAAATTAAAGAGCCGATCCTTGCTTGCCCGAATGATCCTGATGATGTGAAGCTGCTTTCTGATGTTCAGGGTACTAAGATTGATGAAGTCTTTATTGGTAGTTGTATGACTAATATTGGCCATTATCGGGCTGCGGGTAAATTACTTGAGAAGACTAATGCTATTCCGACTCGCTTGTGGATTGCTCCACCAACCAAGATGGACGAACATCAGCTTATGCAGGAAGGTTACTATAATATCTTCGCATCGGCAGGAGCCCGTACTGAAATGCCTGGATGTTCATTGTGTATGGGGAATCAGGCGCGAGTAGCAGCAAACTCAACGGTTGTTTCAACTTCAACAAGAAACTTTCCAAATCGACTAGGTAATGGTGCAGATGTTTATCTTTCATCTGCAGAACTAGCCGCTGTAGCATCGATTTTAGGTAAATTACCAACAGTCGAAGAGTATATGAGCTACGCTAAAGAGCTTGATACAATGGCAGATGATATTTACCGCTACTTGAACTTCCACGAGATCGAAGACTTTAGACAATCAGCTGCGCAGGTGACTATCCCGGTACAGAATAAAGTTGTAGTTGGATAATTCTCTCGAAAAAGGCACCATAGAAAAGCACCCGTTGGGTGCTTTTTTTTGAAGTTTAATAATAGAATACCGCTATTCATAGTTGGACTTGGCTGAATAAAGATACTCAGGCTGGTTCTGTGGTGGTAAGTCATTCAATTTCAATCCTTGAAATAAAATAACAGATAGATACTTATAAGATGAAGCAACTCGACCAGTGGTTACAACATATTGAAAGTTTTCACCCAGATGAAATTGAATTAGGTTTGAATAGAATTAGAGGGCTTGCGCAACAGCTAAACCTTCTGGAACTTGATTCAAAGGTTGTGTTGGTTGGAGGGACCAACGGAAAAGGAAGCACTGTGGCAATGTTAGAGTCCATGGCAATAAATAATGGATTAAAAGTTGGTTGTTATACATCCCCACATTTAGTTGAGTTTAATGAACGAATACGTATCAATGGTAAAAATATTGACGATCAAACTCTGATCAATACGTTTACCAGAATTGAAGCATTAAGAAGCGATGTAGATTTGACTTTTTTTGAGTTTACGACGCTGACAGCCTTATTGATATTTAACCAACTGCCTCTCGATTTAGTGGTATTAGAAGTTGGTCTGGGTGGACGTCTGGATGCGGTAAATATTGTTGATCCCGATGTTTCTATCATTACTACAATTGATATAGACCATACTGACTGGTTAGGTTCTGATATTAAGGAGATTGCTTTCGAGAAGTCAGGGATCATTCGCCATGAAAAACAGGCTTTTGTTGGTGATAAGCGTAGCTTTGAATTGCTCTGCGAAGTTAACCAGCAAGTTGTTAATGCTATCAAATTGATTGATTCGCCTAACAGGAACTTTCTCTCATTGATTCAGGATACTGCGCTAAATAAATATTCATTGTTGTCGCAAAATCTGTGTTTAGCCTATGAATGTTTTTGTTATCTGTTTTCAGATAAACTTAAATCAGAAGCTGCTCAAGAATATTTTGCAGATGGAATTAGAAATATTGCAATAAATGGTCGGTTTCAGTGGTTATCGACCCCGATTGAAACCAATATTGATGTTGGTCATAATCCACAGGCAGCGAAAAACCTGGCAAAACAGGTCAATGCAACTGAGTGTGAGGGCAGGAAGGTTGCTATTTGCGGTATGATGGCTGATAAAGCTGTAGATGAAGTGTTGAGTATTATGGCTGAATCTTTCAATGAATGGATTTTTATAGA
>CBDUHU010000793.1:0-1858 GCA_965366725.1 uncultured Kangiellaceae bacterium | reverse complement strand
CAGTTTGGTGATCGCATCAGAGGCCGCAGTTGCTACCTGCTGTGTATTATAAGTCACTTTTGAAATAAGCTGACCAGATGAGTGTTGATCGAAAAAACTACTGGGCAATGTAAGATAACTTTCCAGTAACTGAATTCGTAGTTTTTGTACCACGTTCTGGCCAACCCAAGCCATAAAATAGGTCGAAACAAATGCCGCGATTCCGCGCACCAATAATATTCCTAGAATAAATAAAGGCGCCAGCTTCATCATTTCGATATTACCCTTAACTAATCCTTCATCCATTAATGGTTCAATTAAGGCAATAAATAAAATATCCATACCGGCATAGATCAGGTTGCCAATAACAGCGATAAAGAATGCGACCTTAAATTCACCCACATACTTCATTAACCGTTTATAGGTTACCGTCGAAGAAGGTATTTGAGTCTGCTTCATTCCTTACTTCTCTGTGTTGCCATTTTAAGATTTGTTATGCCAAGTTGAGACGCAGCATCCATAGCCGTTACCACTGATTGATAAGCCGTATTAGCGTCAGCACTGATTATCACGGGAATATCTTTATTTGAAGCGACGATAGGACTAATCGCCCTTTTCAAAGTTTCAATTTGAGAATTCACCAGGGCTTTGCCATTAACAAATATACGGCCTTCTTTATCAATGCTCACTTCAATGACATCAGTTTCAGCTTCTAACTTCTCAACATCTGCCTTTGGTAACTCTAATTTGATTTGAGTTTCACGGGTAAAGCTGGTTGATACCATAAAGAATATTAACAGCAAAAATACAACATCAATTAATGGAGTAAGATTGATTGAAACTTCTGCTTTTTTTTGTCTTAATTGCACAAAGTTACCCTTTTAATGTTTCACGTTCACCATGCAAAACTTCAACCATCTTCAACGCTTCCTGCTCCATTTCAGTCACCAGTTCTTCAACTCTTCTTTCATAATGGCGATGAAAAATTAAAGTAGGAATGCCGATGGTTAAGCCCGTTGCGGTAGTAATTAATGCTTCTGAAATACCGTGGGACAATGCACTTGCATCACCTGTCCCCAACATGGTTATTACGGTAAAAACTTTAATCATCCCAATAACAGTCCCAAGTAATCCTAATAATGGCGTTATTTGTGCGATAGTCCCTAGCGTATTCAGATACCTTTCCAGAGATAAAACAGTATGTCTTCCTGCTTCCTGAATGCTTTCTTTCATTGTCTCTCGACCATGTACATGGTTGACTAGTCCAGCCGCAAGGATTTCCCCCAATGGTGAACTATTTTTCAATGATTTTAATTTGCCTTTGTCTAAGTGATTGTTTTTTATCCAACTCCAGACTTGAGCAACCAGATGCTTAGGCATTATTCTTGTTCTTCTTAAACTCCAGCCTCTTTCGATGCAAATCACAAATGCGGCTATTGAACAAAGCACGATTGGATACATTAACCAACCGCCAGCTTTTATTAATTCGATCATAAAGAGGGGATCCTTAATTTTCTATTATTCTTTGACTTAAATCTGTGGACATCAGGGATTGTAACCTTATATTGCATTATATCAAGGCTTGTATTCATAGACCTGTAAAATTGTTAAATCGTTCCATGATTTAGAAGAAATCCTGCTCATTAGTAGGCTGATTATGCCAAAAGTGCTTATTTTGGAGCCTATAAGCGCTAATTTGATAATCAGTAGCTAACCGGTCTTCGGTTATCAAAATCGCTCCATCTTGATGAGTTATCCAGTGAGCGCTCCCCTGACGTGAATACCGGGTGACAACGGCCTCCCTGGGAAAATTCCACTGATTAGCGTAACCAGTTGAAAAAATCACATGCTGAGGGTTTAATTGACTCACAAAAACGGG
>CBDUHU010000792.1:0-1863 GCA_965366725.1 uncultured Kangiellaceae bacterium | reverse complement strand
CTGTCTTCCAAAACGATGACTGTAGATTAGTGTGGTTAAAGATATCAACCGTTCTTTATCTGGTTGATTATATTCAGTTCCAAGCTTGGACATGCCATAACAACCATTGCCATGATAAATACGCGCATCACAGAACTGGCCAATAAACCAGGCTGCATCCGATGCATTTTTATCAAATGCAACCACGCTTGGAATTTTTAAGTTAAGAAATAGGTTCTGTAAAGAAAATAGACGATTTGCCTGATAGTTTTCTTCGGGTAAAAAGTTATCGTACTCACTACTCAAAACTACCACTTTATATCTTGATGATTGATTTAACTGGAGAAACACATCATTAAGATCTTCAATCAATTTGTCAGTCGAATAATCCAGCTTAAACTTTGCCAACTTAATCGACAGTATTTCTTCTGAGTAGACTTCGAGATTCATTTTAACTGCGGGATAAACAATATCATCGCAAGGTAATACACTGTTGCTACCAATAGGAACATCATGTGATTTTATGTTTGATTCAACAATCAGTTTGTCAACTAAATCAGCAATATCATTTGATAAGTGCTTCTTAAGTAATCTTAACGGTGTCACATCCATCATCGACAGTTTTTGTGCCAACGCCAGTCCTCTGGCTTCGACTTTGGAGTTACCAATCACCGGACAAGTCCAACCTTTCGCGTTCAATTCTCCTCCCTTTTGATTAGGATTTTTAAAAAGGAAGTCTTCTATTAATTCCGGGCTAAATCGTTCGTTTAATAAGGCAACTTCATTGGAACCAGGAAATAGCCCACTTTGCGGACTTGTAAATGAAAACCTGGACTGCTCAGCGCAAACCATAAAATCACAGACACTCCCGAGCATAAACCCAGCACCAACCGCATCCCCTTGCATCGCAGCAATAACAGGAACAGGAAAATCTGAAATTTGCTTAAGCAAACCAGTTTCAACCAGTCGATTCATCGCACTACGGTCACCGCTGGCGAAATAATTATTTGAGCCAGAGAGTATCAGAGCATGAATATCGCTAGCATATGCAAGCTGCTTGAATATTTGTATTAACTGATTAACCAGTTTCTCGTTGAGCTGATTTTTGTTTTTATCATCTGATATTTTTAATAAGACTACTCTCTCTTTCACTTCACTTATATTAATCGATGAATCAAGTGTATCCAGTTCTTTTATAACCTGTGAAATGAGTTTTTTCTGGCTAGTAGCATCATCCTGATTATTATGACTAACAGTGGGTAGTTCTGTTTTATAAGCTGCCACTTTGTGATAGCTAACACCTTTAATTTCAACACAAACATTTCCCTCGGAGTCTGAAAGTTCAATATTAAAAGACAGACTTGATGGATGTCCATTCCAGCTCTCAGATCTTCGTACTCTTACGTACATTTCATCAAGACAGGGAAAATTAATTCGAACTTGATTTATCCGAGTTGGCAAAGAAACATTCGATATATCACCGTTCAGCAACTTTGTCATTTGCAATGCACTTTGCAATATTGACGGATGCAAGCTTAGATGATTGAGTTGTTCAGTAGCAGAGTTTGATAACTTGATATGTGCCAGTAATTGATTTTCTCCTCGATAAATCTGATTGATACAACGCTGTTCAATTGCAAGCTCGTTAGCCAGAGTAGATTCATCAGCATAAAACTCAGTCCCAGTTAATGATGTCCCGCTTATTGCAAGTTTAAGAGCATCAATATTCAATCTGGTCGAACAGGGTTGATGACCCAGGTAAGCTTTTCCCTGACAGTATATAGATTGATGTTTTTCAAATTCATTATAGAATTCAAAATCAAGTTCATTATTGTCAACCGCTAGTAAGGCTAGATTGATCGGCTTGTCATTACCTGCATAGAA
>CBDUHU010000791.1:0-1878 GCA_965366725.1 uncultured Kangiellaceae bacterium | reverse complement strand
TTTTTTATTACGGATCAGGCATTACTGCTTGGTAGTGATAGTTTATTATTCCAAATATGGCGACCCATAGAATATGGCATAAACTTTTATGGAGACTGCTTGTTTACTAGCAGGGCAGAAGCATTATCAAGACCAGACCGGGTTGAAAAAGTCAAAAGGGCTGTAATAAAAGGCTGGCAATACGCAATTGATCACCCGGAAGAAATTATAGATTTAATCGTTAGCAAGTATAATACTGAAATAGATCGTGATGTCCTTGAAAAAGAATCTAATATTATAATCCATAATCTAATCCTGCCAAGATTCTATGATATTGGCGATATGCAAATGTCAAGATGGAATGAGATGGCTAAGATTTTATATGATTTTGGCTTAGTCGATGAACCTCGAAATTTATCGGGTTTTATCTATGAGTCTGAGCCACCGTTGGCTAAACCTTTAAAAATTATTATATGGATTGCCTTATTGGCGATCATTATTAGTGCCGGATTTTTGTTCTTCTTGTTCTTTTATAACCGGCAACTACGAAATGCTGTAAAAGTTAGAACAGAATCGCTTGAGAAAGCTAACCAGGAACTTGATAGGTTTGTTTATTCAATTTCACATGATATCAGATCGCCACTTTCATCAGTACAGGGGATAATTAATGTGATGCGATTAGACCCCAATGACCATGAAAAGTACCTGGAACTGATCGAGTCAAGTGTATTGAAGCTTGATAATTATACCCGCGATATTCTTGATTATACCCGCAACTCACGAGTGAAAGTTGAGCCTAAATCGGTTCAGATTGATGAGCTGATTGAAAAATGTATAAGTCAGGTTAGATATATGACTGATAACAATAGTCTGGAAATTACTAAAGAAACAGATCTGGACAGTCCAATTGTAATTGATCCCTGGCGTCTTGAAGTAATCCTGACGAATATAATAGGCAATGCTATAAAGTACCGGGATACCAAGAAAAGTAAAGGTTGGATTAAGATCTCTGCTTCAGAAAGTAATGGAATACTCAATATCTCAATTGAGGACAATGGCATTGGTATTGAAAAAATCCATCATGAGAAAATTTTTGAGATGTTCTATCGGGCATCAGAAGATTCCCAGGGTTCTGGCCTCGGCTTATATATTGTCAAGGAAACCGTGGCCTTGTTGGGTGGTCAGATCAGCATCGATTCCGAAAAGTACAAAGGCACGAAGTTTAGCATAAGTATCCCACTAAAACGCTAAATCTTATTAGTTCTATAAAAGTTTTCGATCAACTGAGCTTTATTTCATCGTTGTCAGAACCTGGCTGTGCTTATACTCCGTGCTTTTTTAATGGGAGATGAGCAGCTTTTAACTCCCCGGTTTAGCATACTATTCATTAGGTGTTAATTTCACTCAGGTTCTCCTGGTTATCAGGAACTCTAATTTTTCGAAGATGAAATACTAGTTCGGCTTATCCAATTAAGCCAAATCAAGAAATCATGAAAAAAATTACTTTAAATATTAGAAATATGGTATGCCCTCGCTGCGAGATTGTAGTGAGACAGGTGTTGTCTAATCACAAAGTCAATATAATTGATGTTGGACAGGGATACGCCTGGGTAGAGCCGATAACCAAAGTTGCCTTTCGTCAAATCGAAAGTGCACTAAATGATGTGGGTTTTGAACTGATTTACGATAAAACCACAAAAACGATTGAGCAGGTTAAAATCGAATGCAGGAACTACTTGACTAAACTTGAGCAGCAAATTTTGCTCACAACTCTTTCTGAGTTTCTTGTTGCAAGAATCGGAATGAATTATAGTTATATCAGCAAACTTTTTTCTTCGAATGAAGGTATGACAATTGAATCATACTTCATTTATCTTAAGTTGGATAGAGTTAAACATC
>CBDUHU010000790.1:0-1885 GCA_965366725.1 uncultured Kangiellaceae bacterium | reverse complement strand
TATAAGTAACAAAGAGCAGACATTTAAATCCTCAAAGTATGAACTTGCAAGTTTTGTAGATGAAATCTTAATGCCTTTGTGGTCTTCAAACAAAACTATTAAAGGGTTATTCGGTGGTAAAATCTGGAATAATTTATCTATCGCAGATCAGCGTGCACTTGCTATTAGCTTTAATAACACTCTACAAAGATATATCCAGGAAGGTTTTGACTATTATGATGGCCAGAAAATAGAGTTTGTTAAGTTAGTACTGAACAGAAAACAGACAAAAGGTTTCTTAACGGTAAAGATCATCCCTAAGGTGTTACCTGACTTTACGATCGACTTAAAAGTCAGCCGAATTGAAGGGGGATGGTACTTTTATGATGTCTACGTTAAGGGAGTTAGCTATATATCACTTAAAAAAGACGGCTATCGAAGCCATTTCCGAAATCATGGACTCCTGAGTATTTTAACGGAAATTGAACAAAAAAACCACGGATTCATTGCTTCCAGCTTCTCCAGGTAAACCAATGATGTTTATTTAAATAGCAACTTTTTGTCAGTGATGATGTCAAAGCGCAGAATATAAACGGGCAATTTAGCGATGAACTTAGAGACAGTAACTTCTTCTTCCGTGCTTGAATGGTATCTAGCCGCAACTAAACCAAGGCAGGAAGTCAGAGCTATTGAAAACTTGAAAAATCAAGGGGTTATTGCTTATTCTCCCGTTGTTAATTTAGTAAAAAACAGTGCTGGTCATAGACGTAAAGTGACTGAGGCGCTTTTTCCGGGTTATATCTTTATCAATATCTCCGTTGAAAGTAATGTATGGTCCAAAGTGAAATCAACCAGAGGTATAAAAGACTGGGTTAGGTTTTCTGGTAAGCCTGCAAAGCTTCCCAATCAACTAGTAGAGAGACTTAAAAAGGAAAAGCAGGAAACATTTGATGCGATTGGGGCCAGCAAAATAGTTTGTGGGAGCGATGTTAGAATTCTTGATGGCCCTTTTGAAGGCCTGACGGGGGTTTATGAATGTTCAAGTGGTGAGCAAAGGTCAATGATTTTACTGGAATTTTTAGGTAGTCAGAGTCGAGTTAGTCTATTTAATCATCAAATAACAGTTAATTGAGGCTGCAAATATTCAGCTATAAGCCATTTTTAGTAAAAGTTGGCTGTTATTGTCACACCCATCAGTTATAATTCTGCGCGATAAAAATAAGACAAGTACAAAAGAATTTCTATTAATTGGTCTTTGGGGAACCATAACCCATGGGCGGTAGCGTGCCATTTCGCCACATATTATGTAGAAAACAATTAACTCCATATAATAAACATTTGGGTATTTTACATGCAGAACACGTTGAAAGCTTTAATTGGATTAATAGTCCTGACAGCTATTTTTTCTGTCAAATCAGCTGAAATTGATGTTTCAGAGTTGCAACGTCGTTGCGATAGCCTTACTCAGCAACAGAGGCAGATGGCCGCAGCGGCCGGATTTGATGTAAATCAAATGTGCTCTCGACTTGATAATTCAAAGCAAGGTTCGGGTGACAAAAGAGATATGAGGCGAGAAAGGCCAGAGCCTGGTTCTTTGCAAGTTTCCGAAGATGATTTGTGTATGCTATCTCGTGTGTCAGATAAAGAGTCAGATGATCAGTCTTTTCTTGAACTATTAGCCAATTTTGAAAGTCAAGAAGATCATAGTGATGGGACTGGTGACGAAGAAGAGTTAGAGCTTGAAATGTATGGTTATAGCCTTTTCGCGGGAGTTCCAACGACATTTGCACCAGTTACTAATGTTCCGGTACCTGTCAACTACGTTCTCGGTGTGGGTGATCAACTGCAAGTACAGTTACTAGGAACATCAAACAATAACTATGAACTCACAATCACGCGAGACGGT
>CBDUHU010000789.1:0-1890 GCA_965366725.1 uncultured Kangiellaceae bacterium | reverse complement strand
GCAACGAACCCTACAATAACATCGATGCTATCTTTATTAGTCATGCCCACGGCGATCATTTTGCCGCTGATGATGTACTTAAGTTCCTACAAAATCATGACAAGGTTAAGTTGATTGCTCCGCAGCAGGCGGTTAATACCTTACTGGCATTACCGGGTAGTGACTCTATTAAGTCACAACTTAATAGTATTGATTTAAACTTTGGTGATAAGGCTGTTAATTTCAAAGTAGGTCAAATAGAAGTCGGCGCGGTCAGAATTCCACATAGCGGTTGGCCACAAAGAGCAAAAGTTGAAAACCTGGTTTATCGTGTCACATTAAACGATAATATTTCGGTGATGCATATGGGAGATGCTGACGCCAATGATAGTCACTTCAAACCTCATAATGACTTCTGGCAACAAAGAGTTACAGATGTCGCTCTGCCGCCATATTGGTTCCTTACTTCTCTTGAGGGTAATAAAATTCTGGATAGTCGTATTAATAGTAAAAAAAATATTGGAATTCACGTACCGACAATTGTTCCGGAATCATTGATGAAAAGTCAAAAGGATTACTTTTCAATGCCGGGTGAGATTCGTGTTATTAAGCTGGATAAATAACAAAGCCTATTGTCTGGTGATTTAGTTAAATTCTCTATATTTTTAATATCAAATTATGCAACGAATTAAGCAACTATTACGTGCTGATAAACAACGAATGAAACTACTCTCAATAGTTGCTTCGTTGAACTTGCCTGATTGTCATATTGCTGCGGGTTTTCTAAGAAATATGGTCTGGGATCATTTACACCATTTTCCATCAATAATTCAGAGTGATGTTGATGTTATTTTTTTTGATCCTGCAGTGGTTAATACGAATTATTGCGAAGATATTGAATCAACGCTTGCTCAGCATTGTCCAGAGACTAAATGGCAAGTCAAAAACCAGGCGCAAATGCACTTAATTAACAGGCATTCAGCTTATCAAAGTTGTTTTGATGCGATGAGCTATTGGCCGGAAAAAGAAACTGCAATTGCTGCCAGACTTGAACCGGGTGATGGTCTGGTTATCGAGTCAGTTTTTGGAGTTGATAGTTTATTTAATAAAAAAATTACCTATAATCCAGCGTGCCCTAGAGAAATTTTTCAGCAACGAGTCAAACAAAAGCAGTGGATAGTTAACTGGCCTCAATTAGAATTGGTTGAATAAGTCGATATTCGATATCCACAACTTCAGGTTGGGATATCGAATACTTTTTTGATTTTAGTTAGCTGCCCCAGGAACGCTACCAACGCCATTTCCAGGTTTGCCATCGACAATATAAATACTAAGATTATAGTCACCGGATCTCAGTGCACCATTACCTGATTCTTCGAGAGGAAATAGTATCGGTGAGCCATCGCTATTGTAACCAAAGCTGACAAAATTCGGGGCGGTAACTTCCATAATATAATCACCACTTTTCTCTAATGGCGCATCAATAAGAAAAGCGTCAAAACCTTCAAAGTTTTGAAAGTTCTGTGATACCAGTGTATGAGTCCCATCTGTTTCAACATAAAATAAACGTAACGCGCCAATCACTGAATCTCCAATTGCAACGTCAAATCCGTTGAATTCGGCACTAATAAATTCTCCTGATTTCGCTTTAAAGCGGTAATGATCGACTTCACCAGCATTGGTGATTGCACCGCGGATTAAAGCTTCCCTGATATCCAGTTTTCCATCAGCATTATCACCATCAATTAAGGTATTTGGTGCAACAACTTTTCGCAGCTGAACTTTCTTGTTGCCACCAGAAACAGCACTTTCTGCAACCAGACGTCCACGTTCTGCGGCTGCAAGTTTGATGACTGAGCGTTCAGATAAAAAGCGGTTACGGGTTGTGCTATCTGTTACTCCACTGCCGAC
>CBDUHU010000788.1:0-1892 GCA_965366725.1 uncultured Kangiellaceae bacterium | reverse complement strand
CGCTCAGTGGTAGAACATTGTTGACCAATAGTTGCTAACAACCCTTTATCATAACTTTTTAATATATTTTTTCTTTCATTCGCCGATTGAAGTGAATCCTGTGCAACCAATGCTTTGATAATTCGATGAACAATTAAATCAGGATAGCGCCGGATTGGAGAAGTAAAATGGGTATATGCATCAAATGCTAACCCAAAGTGCCCCTGATTGTCCGGTAAATATTCTGCCTGACTCATCGACCTTAGTAGCATAATTTGAATATTTTCTGCATCAGGCCGGTCTTTTACTTCTTCTAACAACTTTTGAAATATTTCAGGATCAGGCTCTGCACCACCAGTAATAAATAATCCAAGCTCTGCCAGATAACTGCGTAACTTTTCAAGCTTTTGCTCTTTCGGTCCCAGATGAACCCGGTATAATCCAGCTTGTTTATGCTTAATAAAAAATTTGGCTGCCGCAACATTCGCACAAATCATACACTCTTCAATAATCTTATGAGCGTCATTCCGTACTACAGGAACAATCTTTTCTATTTTTTTCTTGTCATTAAATAAAATCTGAGTTTCCGTGGTTTCAAAGTCAATCGCACCACGTTGTTTTTTTAGCGCAACTCTGGCTAAAAAAAGTTGATGCAAATTTTTTATTGGCTCAACTATGTCTTTGTATTGATTGAGCAACTCTTCTTCCTGTTGCAGAATCCCCCAAACTTTGGTGTAAGTCATTCTAGCTTTAGAGTGCATTATTGCGGGATAGAACTTACTACGAATAACCCGGCCTTTTGCATTTAGAGTCATTTCACAGACCATGCATAATCTATCAACATGAGGCTTTAATGAGCACAGCCCATTTGAGACTTGTTCCGGTAACATGGGGACCACTGAGTTAGGGAAGTAAACCGAATTACCTCTCTTTTGCGCTTCTATATCCAGTGCACTATCAGGTTTAATATAATGACTAACATCGGCAATTGCTACCCATAGCTTCCATCCTCCCGACGCAGTTGATTTACAATACACCGCATCATCAAAATCTCGAGCATCTTCTCCATCAATGGTGATCAATGGAAGATCCCTTAGATCGGTTCTGCCTTCAATCTCTCCCTTCTCTACCTCCAAAGGTAAGTGCTGCAATTGATCATGTATTTCAGTTGACCAGGTATTACGGATACCGTATTGGGCAATTGCAATATCGATTTCCATTCCCGGAGCAAGATAATCACCGAGCAGTTGAGCAACAGTACCAACCGCTTTAGAACGAAAAGTAGGACGAGTAACAATATGCACCACCACCACTTGTCCAGATTCAACCTTTAATGGGTCGTCTGGCGGTATCAATATATCCTGGGCAATTCTGGTGTCTTCCGGGGTAACAAAGGTGATACCACTTTCCTGATAGTAACGACCGACAATCTGAAGAGGTTCTTCACTTTCAAGAACCTCGACAATACCCGCTTCTCTACGCCCGTCGGAATGAAGCTTTTTCTCTCTTACCAGCGCTCTTTCACCGGGAAATACTCGCCTCATCTCTTTGGCAGAAACAAACCAGTCTTGTCCTCCGTTATCCGGTGAAAAAAATCCAAAGCCATCACGATGGCCAAGAATGGTGCCAGTCACAAGATCCAGCTTGTCCACAATCCCGTAAGCACCGCGTCTATCACAATGTATCTGCCCATCTCTTTCCATCGCTCTCAAACGTCTGGTCAGAGCGATCTCCTGTTCAACATCATAAAGTTCCAGGGTGAATTGAATTGCCTTAAACTTAAGTGGCCCACCGGCTTTTTCGAGCAACTCAAGAATAAACTCTCGACTTGGAATTGGGTTTTCGTATTTTTTTTGTTCCCGCGCGAAGTGCGGATCTATCTTTTGTTTTGGCTGTTTTGCCATATAGTATTT
>CBDUHU010000787.1:0-1907 GCA_965366725.1 uncultured Kangiellaceae bacterium | reverse complement strand
AGCGTTATGGATTATTCCGCTAGTCTTCATAGCTGGTTTTATATTTAGAAAAGAGCGCCAGTCAGCAAAACCGCCCTATTTTATTATTTTATTTGTCATTGCAAGTTTGTTAAGCACTTTCTTATCAATACTTACACCACTGGCAAGCTGGGCGCCAATTATTGCCAAAAAAGGTATGGCTATTAGCTTATTTCTTATTGGAGCAGGGTTCAGTAAAGAAACTCTCAGTGAAATCAGATATAACGCACTCTCGCAGGGAGTTGTATTATGGGTGTTGGTGTCTATATTTTCGCTGTGGCTAATCAACTCATTGTAAATAAAATATCATGATTAATTTAGTAATAATCACCGATTATCGAGAGTTGTTTTATCGCTAAAGTATTATGAGCAAAACTTAACAAGTTCGCTCATAATTCCCCTCCAATCAACAATAACTAACCGCGATATTGACAAGGTGTATATTGAGTCACTGTCCAACCCCAGTTATTTACCCGGTAGGCAATTGCACTATCAAGCATTTGTTGACATTCTGACATAGTAGTGCCAGTTGCGGTTACACCCTGACCAGAGTTAAACTGAGCACTCCCACCATAACCTGCATGGAAATTAGGATTAGTAATCGGGTGATAGCCATTGATTCTTGCGTTAACTACCCCTGATAAACCGACAGTGATAAGTGATGTGATTAATATTTTACGTAACATAGATATTTCCTTTTATAATTTTTAATGTTCAGTTAATGATTGTTATAGTCAGATGTCCTGTTGCAGAAAGACAGGCTTTCATCTTTTTCTGTGCACGGATAAATTCTAGATAACAGCGATGTGAAACAACACTTGTTTCGCAGGAAAAACTGGGTGAATTTGGTAAAAAAAGGTAAAATTAGCGACGACTATCAGTAACCTTTATTATCATAAAGGCCTATTACCGGTTAGGCTGTAATCTTATTATTATCGTCTTTAAGCGGCTTTTATTAACAATTAGCACGGATAGATTAAAATGTATTCTTTTTCACCAATAGATCGTCAGTCAGAAATAAGACATCAATCGGCACGGGTTGATAAAATCTTGAATGAAGAGGATTCACTTGCACTGCTTTGGTACAAGGGAAAACTGATCTCAGCAGAAGGACGGAAACTTTATTTTTTGACCAATGAATTAACTGGATTTGACGAATATCTCTCACCACCAATCTATCTTGGTAAACATGACAATCAATTTTATTTCAGCTATCAACTTGAGCAATGGCATGAAGAATTTGACTCACTGGAATTATTCAGTTTACGGGCTGCAAGCCAGTTTGTTTCAGATCATCATCTTGGCATGTTATTTTATTCTCAAGGGTTACTTAATTGGCACTATAATCATCAATTTTGCGCTTTGTGTGGTAACAAAACAGAGATTCTTCAGTCTGGACATTCAAGAAAGTGCATTAATTCCAAATGTGAAAAAGAACACTTTCCCAGAATTGAACCTGCAGTTATTTTTACCATCATCAACAGTTCAGATAATGTGCAGAGGATACTATTAGCAAGACAAGCAAGCTGGGACAAGAATCGTTATTCAGTTCTCGCAGGTTTCGTTGAACCGGGAGAGTCTCTTGAAGATGCAGTAAAGAGAGAAGCCTATGAAGAAGTTGGATTGAAAGTTAACCGGGTTGAATACGCTGGCTCACAACCATGGCCATTTCCCGGCTCATTAATGGTCGGGTTTAACTGCTATAGTGAACAAGAAACAATCACTCTTATTGATCAGGAGTTAGAACACGCTGGCTGGTATTCAGCTGATGAACTAGAAGTTTCGCTAACGAACGGGGATCTTAAAATGCCCTTTTCAGTTTCTATCTCCTGGTTTTTAATCGACCAGTGGTTCATGCAGCAAAAAGGATACTCCTTAGAATCCTTAGT
>CBDUHU010000786.1:0-1919 GCA_965366725.1 uncultured Kangiellaceae bacterium | reverse complement strand
GAAATAAAGATTATGTAGGCGCAATTGCTGGTTTTGAGGCTTTCCTAACCAAGCATCCGACGGGCAACTATTCTGATAATGCGAGGTTCTGGATTGGACAGATATACTTTGCTCAATCTAACCTGACAGAAGCTGAAAAGCAGTTTTCACTACTTCGTTCAGAGTTTCCTCAATCGAGTAAAATGTCAGCTGCGATATTAAAACTTGCGGAAATCAAAGCCAAACAACAACAATGGCAAGCTGCAAAGACGCTCTATAATGAAGTGATTAACAATTATACTGGTTCGTCTCAGCAATTGGCACGTAAGGGATTACAGGATATTGCCAAGCTTGGACATTAGTGTCGTATCAAACTCCGGGGATCTTCCCCCGGTGTTTATTGCCCTTTTACCGGTTTGATGTAGCTAATGCCTCAAAAGAGGAAATATGAGTGTAGAATCTAGCTGCAACGACTCTCAGTTCTCGAATTTATCGCAATTCTCCGGTAAAATAGCCCAATTAATTTGATATCGTAAGTAAGCCATTGCCACGTCTTAGAATCACTGAAATTTTCTATTCTCTTCAAGGAGAATCTTCCACCATTGGAAAGCCGACACTTTTTGTTCGTTTAACCGGCTGTCCGCTGCGCTGTGTCTGGTGCGATACTGAATATGCATTTAGCGGTGGGGAATATCGGCAAATGGATGACCTGGTTGCTGAAATTGAGAGTTTTAACCCTCAGAATATTTGTATAACCGGTGGCGAGCCGTTAGCCCAGAAGGAACCTTGTGAAGCACTGTTAACAACTTTGTGTGATAAGGGGTATCCGGTTTCAATAGAAACAAGCGGCGCTATTGATATCGCCGGAGTTGATCCTCGTGTCACCAAAGTGATGGATTTGAAAGCGCCTGATTCTGGCGAAATGGGTAAAAATCTCTATTCCAATATTGCTCATCTAACGGTTAATGATGAAGTTAAGTTTGTGATTATGAGCCGCAAAGATTATGACTGGGCAAAAATGCAAATGGAAACTTATCAGCTGACTAAAAAAACTAACGTTATTTTTTCTCCCTGCTTTGGTGATATCGATGAGCGGGCGTTGGCCGAGTGGATTATCGCGGATAATCTGCCAGTCAGGTTTCAAATACAACTCCATAAAGTTTTGTGGAATGATGCCGCTGGACATTAATTTGGCGCAATTCTCGATAGTTAATGCATGATGATAATTTAAGCAAATAAACAAAAACTTTAAGGTTTGAAAGTGGCAACTAAAAAAGCAATTATTCTTTTTTCCGGTGGACTGGATTCTACTACTTGTCTGGCAATCGCACAGTCCGAAGGATATGAATGTTATGCCTTGAGCTTTAGTTATGGTCAGAAACACTCTTCAGAACTTCTGGCTGCCAAACGAATTGCAGACAATGCGGCAGTGAAATTACATAAAGTGATTAATCTGGATTTAGCCGGGTTTGGCGGTTCTGCGCTGACAGACGATTCGATTGCAGTACCCACGGATGCAAGTGAAGGAATTCCAGTGACCTACGTACCGGCAAGAAACACCGTTTTCTTATCGATTGCACTTGCCTGGGCTGAAGTGCTCGAAGCCGAAGTAATTTTTGCAGGTGTGAACGCAGTTGATTACTCTGGTTACCCCGATTGTCGACCTGAATATATTGATGCATTCCAACAAATGGCAGATCTTGCAACCAAAGCGGGAATAGAAGGCAGAGGCGTTCGATTAAAAACCCCATTAATTCATCTGAGTAAAGTCGAAATTATCAAGTTGGGAAATTCGCTGGGCGTTGATTATTCGCAAACCGTATCCTGTTACCAGGCCGATGAAGCAGGAAATGCCTGCGGTGAATGCGACTCGTGCACCATTCGTCAGCAGGCATTTGATAAAGCAATGGAACATGACCCAACCCATTACCTTGCTAAAT
>CBDUHU010000785.1:0-1920 GCA_965366725.1 uncultured Kangiellaceae bacterium | reverse complement strand
TTCGCCCTTATTTGAGATAGAAACAATGATTTCGGCTTTATCAATTTCTATATCATTTAGATATTGTTGAAAGTGATAGTGAGTTGCGCTCAAACTGGGTTTAACTTTACTTAGCTTCAGGTTATTCAGGCTTGTTTCGGCCAAATACTTATTTTTATTCTGAGCCAAAAAACTGTGAGCTAGTTGCTCTCCAGTGAGTGAAGTCTTTGCGTTAAAAGTGGGAGATAAATCCAGCTTTATCGACTGACGAAAGTCATTATGATAGGTGCTATTGATTACTGTTGCATATGATAATGGTGAGAGCGCGGCAGCAACTGATGCTGCAATTAGTTTGGTTTTAAAAAGGCTCATAATAGGTTTACTTCTCCATAAATAAATTTATTCAAAATAACTTCCGAAATCAGGATTAAATAAGAGTAAAGAGCTTATATAGAATATTCTATGCAATAATACCAATTGGCTCAGGTAAAATGACATTAATCACTTTATATTCAAGTTAATAGCGTATTTTTATACTAATATGAAATTATCTATTTATGAAGGATATTATTTGTACAAGCTAAAAAAATACTGCGTGTGAGCAAAATTATCACTATCCGGATGGAAATTGTGTTTAAGAGGCTAAGTTTTTTAAAGACGTATTCCTTCCAAAATTTACCCCTTACGATATTGTTTAGGAGTCATTCCAACATATTTTCCAAATGTCTTAGTAAATGATCGTTCTGATTCATAACCAACATTGAGTGCGATATCATCAACAGGAAGTGCTGTGTTTCGCAGAAGTTCTTTGGCTTTTTGTACTCTCAGTTGTGACAAATAAGCAAATATCGGTTGGTCAACCAGTTCTCGAAATCGTTTGGCAAATGCTGCTCGGGACATCCCAACCTGGTTTGCCAATAGTTCAATAGTCCATGGTTCTTGTGGCGAGCTATGGATTAGCTGCAGGGCTTTTGAAATACGTTTGTCGTTTAAAGCCATGAGGAAAGAGTTTTGCTCCTGGCGCCCGAAGTTAATCCGTATTAATTCAACCAAAACCACTTCAGTTAATTTGTTTACAATGATCTCGGTTCCAGGATTTTGCGCCATATATTCGGCACTGAGTTGGTCAAAAGTGCCTTTTAACCAGGGATGTTTGTGCAGCTCTTCTTCTCGCACAATGGTGATTTCAGGAAAAATATCCTTTAGTGGTGTTAACGTATCTTCTTCAAAACTACAGTAACCACACAGTAGAAGCGTGCTGTCACCTTGCGTGGATGTCCCGCCTTGAGGTGACTCGCTGGTAAGTATGTGATCAATACCGGGCCCTAGAAAAATTAAATCTCCCGGTCCAAGGTGTTCGACTTGATCACCCATTACCACCCAACATGAACCACGGCGAACCAGATGAAACCCCGCTGTAGATGTATCGCAGAACTCTTTAACCCAGGGGGACTCTATGTGATCACAAAAATATACGCTGCCGATTACACTCAGTGATTTGAGTATATCGCTAAGAATTTCCATGTCTTCCCTTTATTTTCGATACGCAGGTTTGATTCAATCAATAGACGAACGATGTAATTAATAAAGACATTTGCGTATTGTTCGTATTAATGTTTCGTTCATAATAGCACCATAAAGATAAATGTTAAATACACACAAGGAGCTTAACTATGGCTAAAGTACAAATCTACACCAAAGGCTACTGCCCATTTTGTAAGAGGACAAAAAGCACGCTTTCTGGCTTAGGTGTCAACTTTGAAGAGTTCGATATTACAAACAATACGAGTCTTGAGCAGGAAATGCGCAAACGCAGTCAGCGCCACACAGTGCCGCAGATTTTTATTGGCAACCATCACATTGGTGGTAACGATGACCTTGAAATGGCTCTACGAAACGGTGAGTTAAAAGAGATCCTGCAAGCTAATACAGCGGCAGCTT
>CBDUHU010000784.1:0-1930 GCA_965366725.1 uncultured Kangiellaceae bacterium | reverse complement strand
AATTGTTATCACCGTTTTGTGCAAAATGAATAAATAGCATTCTAAGGTATCTAAGTAAACCCTATAAACCCCAAGCATGAACTCACCTGACACTATAATCGATATATCTAAAGTTATAACTCTCTACGAGATTTTGTCTCGTTTTACCTTATTACGATAGTTCATCAAAGCTAAGAATAGTAAAAAACCGTTGAATTTAGAACAAAAATACATAAGACTAAGTCATCTACTTTAACTGAACTGATTTCCAACCATTTAATGAAACCTCAAAAGAATACAATATTTTCTCTTAAATCTCTTGGTATTGTGATAGCACTCTGGTTTGTCTATCTTCTATTTTGGCCAGTTAATATCAATCCGCAGGCCTGGCATCCAACTAAGCCGCCTTTACTGGAGGGTAACATTAAGCCCAATAACTACCTTGCCAATGTTGAACGACTACCACTGGCTAATGGGGAAGGACCTGAAGATGTTGCGCTAGATTCCATGGGAAGAATTTACGGCGGTTTGCAGGATGGCCGGATTGTTCGTTTTGATAGCGAGGGAAAGCATCAGGAGACTTTTGCTGATACCGGTGGACGGCCATTAGGTTTACATTTTGATCAAGCAGGTAATTTAATTGTCGCCGATGCATACAAGGGACTTCTATCAATTAACCCGCAAGGGAAAGTATCAGTATTAACCTCTGAAGCAGATGGCATACCTTTACGCTTTACTGATGATCTGGATATTGGGGAAAACAATGTTATCTATTTTAGTGATGCATCCTATAAATATTCTCAGGCAGAATATAAAGCTGACGCACTGGAACATCGCCCCAATGGTCGGTTGCTTTCCTATAATCCTGAAAGCAAAGAGACAACGACGCTATTAAGTGACTTGTATTTTGCAAATGGCGTCGCAGTTAGTCCAGATCAGTCATTCGTTCTGGTTAACGAAACCTGGAAATACCGGATACTCCGTTATTGGCTTAAAGGAGAAAGAAAGGGGCAATCAGAGGTATTTATTGACCAACTCCCAGGCTTCCCTGATGGAGTTTCCAGTGATGGAAAAGGTATTTTTTGGCTTGCGCTGGCATCGCCTAGAGATCCGATGGTTGATAAGCTGGCACCTTACCCATGGATTAGAAAAATAATTCAGCGCATACCTGAGTTTATGCACCCAGCAATAATAAAATATGGTTTTGTATTAGGACTCAATCAAAATGGAGAGATTATTCATAATTTACAAGAACCATCAGGAAAACCTTATTCGGTAATCACCAGCGTGCAAGCTGAAGGTAATATGCTTTATCTGGGCAGTCTGAAAGAAAAAGCAATCGGTAGAATACCAGTACCATAAATAAGGGCACTATGGTTAGTATTTAAATATTCTTGTAGTAACAATTTAATGCTATCTGGTTAGATATAATCAAGATTCTTAAGTTAATAATTCCCTAAAAACTTAGTGGTTAAAGAGATTCCACCATCACCCCACAAAGATAAAATCAACTTTGCAAAACTAATTTTTCAAACTTCAAAAACCTTTTGCCTTTTAGCAAATATTTAACGACTAATCATTTATAATAACAACGACTCCTGATGTAGATCATATGAATAACGTGTTAAAAAGCATACAGTCTCCCAGTCCATTTGGACTCTAGTCACTATTAACTCGTTTTGGAGATAAGTATGAATAAGGAACAATTCATTTCAGCTGGCACAGAAATTAATTTTAAAAATGCATCTGCCGAAAATTTTGGTAGTTTGACCCTTGTTGAAGGGGTTTTAGATATCGTATATTTTGACGGAACCACAGCATTGACAAGAATGGGAAAGTTTCCTGTTCTGAGCGCTACAGCCGTTACTGATGCAACGGTTATAATTGATAACACCGAACTCGAAGTATCTGTAGAAAACGGAATTGGCATAAAAAGTGGAACCAATCATAC
>CBDUHU010000783.1:0-1937 GCA_965366725.1 uncultured Kangiellaceae bacterium | reverse complement strand
TGGCTCACCAATTTAATCTGGGTGATCGGATATCGGTTATTCTTAATGGGCATCGAAGGCAATTAAAGATTGTTGGAGTGGTGCTATCTCCTGAATATGTATATAGCATCGCTCCTGGCGCTTTGATGCCAGATAGTCAACGATTTGGGGTTTTCTGGATGAGTCGACGTTCACTGGAAGCTGCGATCAATATGAAAGGTGCTTTTAATGATATCAGTCTTAAGGTTGAGCGCCATGCAAATGTTGATAATATTCTGGATCGACTGGATCAAATATTGAAACCATACGGCGGACTGATCTCTTATACAAGAGAGCATCAGATATCTAATTTTTTTGTTGAAAATGAGCTACGTCAGTTGAATAGTATGGGGTTAATGGCTCCTATTATTTTTCTCAGCGTGGCTGCATTTCTAATCAATGTTGTAATGTCCAGGTTAATCGCAACGCAGAGAGAACAGATCGGTATGTTAAAGGCTGTCGGTTATAGTGATTGGGAAATTTCAACACATTATCTGAAAATGGTATTGCTGATTTCTGGAGCCGGTTCGGTGCTTGGGCTTTCTCTGGGGGCGTGGATGGGGACAGGCATGACGGAAATGTATACTGAGTTTTTTCACTTTCCAATGTTAAGATATAATTTTTCTATTGAAGTGATGATATTCGCCGTTGCCTTTTGTACTGTTGCTGCAGTGATAGGGACATTATGGGCAATTGCTAATGCCGCGGCCTTGCCACCAGCAGAAGCAATGCGTCCAGCAAGTCCGGTTGAATATCATGAGTCCTTTATCGAGCGAACAGGTGTGCATCGTTATCTTTCATTTCTCTCAAGGATTATTTTAAGACAACTAGAGAGAAGGCCGTTTCGTGCTTTATTATCAGCCTTGGGAATGGCTTTTGCCTTGTCGATTTTGATTTTCAGTTTTTTTATGGAAGACTCGATGAATTACTTAATGGATGTACAATATGATTTGACCCAAAGAGAGGATGTAAACTTAACATTTGTTGAGCCGAGGAGTTATCAAGCTTTAGAAGAAATTAAAGCTCTGCCTGGAGTTTTAGCTGTTGAACCTATTCGAAATGTTAGCGCTAATCTTAAGTTTAAAAATTATCATAAAAAAACAACTATCGTTGGCTTGATAACTAAGCCAGATCTTCGAAGAGTTATTGACGAACAATTGAAACCTGTGTCGATCCCGCCGGATGGTTTAGTTATCAACCGGAAATTGGCTGATATACTTCATATACGAGTTGGTGATCGATTAGAAGTTGAAATACTCGAAGGTAAGCGACCGACGTTATTGATACCTGTGACGATGATAACTCGTGAGTTTATTGGCCTTGGTGCGTTTATCAATATTGACAGGTTAAATCAACTTCTTGATGAGGCTCCTAAGGTAACTGGTGTTTCGATATTATTGGATGATAATCATAGCGCTATCGTTTACCAGAAACTAAAACAAATGCCTGCCATTATGGGGCTTAATATCATTTCGGTTTTAAGGCAGATATTTGAAGATATTATGGCAGAGAATCTACTCAAAATGGTTTCGACAAACATTCTGTTTGCCAGTTTTATCAGTTTTGGGGTTATCTATAATACTGCACGCATTGCAATTTCAGAAAGAGGCAGAGAATTAGCCAGCTTAAGAGTTTTAGGTTTTACGCGGAGAGAGGTCGGTTATCTGCTGTTTGGCGAATTAGGCGTGATCACCCTGATTTCAATTCCGCTAGGAATATGGGTTGGAAATGGCTTAGTTAAAGCGATGGTAAACTCATTAGATAGTGAACTCTTTAGAATTCCAGTTTATTTAGAAAATAACACCTATGGCTACGCGGTATTAATTGTACTCGGTTGCACCATATTTTCTTTTATCTTAGTGTGGCGGCAGGTTAATCAGATCGATCTGGTTAGTGCGCAAAAAGGAGTTGAATAGTGA
>CBDUHU010000782.1:0-1938 GCA_965366725.1 uncultured Kangiellaceae bacterium | reverse complement strand
ATCTGGTTTTTATTTTTCTCGAAACCAACATACTAGCTAGTCAATAATCGGTAGTTGATATCTTTCAGGTTAGCGATTTTAGCTAATATTTTCTTGTTCCCGCATTGGAGGATTTTTCAGCGTCTTTAATAAGGAGTTTAAATGCCTGACTATTATCACTTTACCCCGAATTATGGCACTAATTTTTGTATTAAGTATGTAATTGAATATGGAGTAATCAATACTTACCAAAGAGGAGTTTTGCTACGATTTATTCGAAGCTGGGAGTTAACCGGAACTTTTTATATTGATCAGAAAACAACTGTGAAAATAGATCCTTATATTGATGAGTATGGCTCAGGGAGTGTCACCGTTAAAAATTCAACCAGTGAGTATATCTATTGGGTTTTTCAGCATGCTAGAGAATTTAGTCGAGAACTTAGTAGTTTGCTTGATCGCAAACCTTAGTTTAGCGGTGAATTCAAAACTACTAATAGTACAGAGCAACTTGACAGTTTCAATTAAGTCAGTTGAATAGAATCGGTATATCTTTTTACAAAATAAAATAGCCTCTTTATTTTTGTCATTGTTTGCGCTATAACCAAAGCTATTAATTGTTCACTCTTGAAAAGTTGAAAGGAATACCCAGATGAAAGCAATTTGGAATGGTCAAGTGATTGCTGAAAGCGATAGTACCCTTGTGGTTGAATCAAATCACTACTTTCCTGCTGACTCAATTAAACAAGGTTTTTTTGAAAAAAGCAGTAAGACAACTTTTTGTCCCTGGAAAGGCAAAGCTCATTACTATTCTGTTACTGTAATGGGCAAGGTTAATTCTAATGCCGCCTGGTATTATCCGGAGACCAAAGAAAAGGCGAAAAACATTGAAGGTATGGTGGCCTTCTGGAAAGGAGTAAAAGTGATTGAATAAGGCTACTAACTGTTTATGTTCGTTAGTGTCATAGCAGCCATATGCATACTTTACTCGCGAGTGATAAAAATACTTGATAAATTTCCAGTCATCTATAGACTCTTGCAGATAAAAAAATAAATGATTAATTGTGTCGTTACTGGTGCGTTATTAGGCACAGAGTTGATTACTGACTATAGTAGTATGGGGTTAAGGGACTAAAGTATGGCTGAAGAACAAACATCAACAACTGGAATAGTCCATTTGTTATCCAGTTGGCCGCAGGTAGCTAGAACACTAACCTTTACCGCAGTATTTTTTATTTTGCTCTTTGGTGGTATCACATTATCTCTTTATGTATTTAAATCCTCAGGCTTGACCATCAAATCAACATCCACCGGAACATCCATTCAGTTTAGTGAGTTTGACACTAAAATACGCTTTGATACCTTGCTAATCCATCCGCGTGACTGGAATGATCCAGCTATCAAGGTTAAAAAAGGGGACAAAATTTCAATTAGTGCTTTAGGAAGCGTTAATGTTGCCGCTGGTTTGCTTAATCAATCGCTGGCTACCCAATATATGCATCGACAGAAAAATGAATCTGATGGCATTGGTCGAGACGTGGGCTTAATGACAGAGCTTCAAATTCAGGACTCTCAATTAATTGTTCCCTGGAATGGGCCAGGGGGCTTTCGTTCTTCATCTATTACAAAAAATAACGTTAAAAAAACTCATGATAAAGAATCTGAAAACAGAATCATTCCCCATGAAAAAATTGGCCAGTTAGTTATCGCTGTCGTGCCAACTGGCAGTTGTCCGACTAAAGGAGAAACGAGAAATAGCTTTCAACTAGTTCCTTATCATAAGAATTTGCAATTTATCGCAGAGTTTGACGGTAATATCTGTTTTGTGGTGAATGATCAATACAGCCAGGATCATCAAGTTAATCAACTTTTCTGGGATGACAATTTAGGCTTTTTTGCAGTTAACCTTAAGATTGAGTCAAATTAAAATAATCGATGGATATTCCATCGCTCAACTCTTAG
>CBDUHU010000781.1:0-1939 GCA_965366725.1 uncultured Kangiellaceae bacterium | reverse complement strand
TCATACCAATCTAATAGCCAACTAGATGTAATATATCGCTGGTGAAGTGAAAACAACTGATGATGATTTAATAGTAATCCGGTTATTGCCAGGTTAAATAGAAATAGTGATGAGGCAAATCCAAGTCTTCGGTGCCATTTTCTGAATATTTTTTTTCTTTTTTTCTGACGTTGCTTCTTATGATAAGGACTCATTCAGAGTTTTCTTCAAATTCGTGTTGAGGAGAGCTTACTTCTTTATGAAGGAGCAATGCAAGACGTGATATCTTTTTCATCGCGTTGACTGACATTGTTGCTCCGGTTATTCCATCAATATTCCTATTTAAGCGTTTTTTGTCAGTTAATTCAACACCTTTAAATTGTTCTGTAAACGATTGAATTCTAATTTCTCCACCACGACTCTCCCTGAATGCGAGAACTTTAATTAGATCAATCTGATGGTTAATGACACTAACTGCGAAAGAAATCGGGCGTTCTTTTCCAATTTTTTCCAGAAACCAGACCGTTTGCGTTTGTTGAGAGTCTATTGGATTTTGTGAAATCCAATATTTCAGTCGAAGTTTGGGGTATTTGTGCTCAAGGATTTCCTTTATCAGAGTTTGATGGTAATCATCTAACCAGAGTGACTTAGCTGTCAGGTTCGAGGCTGATTGAGGCGTTTTTTGAGCGAGCCGGAGAAATTCTTTCTGGCTCATATAATTGGTCGCAAATCCACTTTCTGCCATCAACAGAATGCAGAGTATAAAAAGTCGACTAATTGTTTTAACAATCATTGATAGCTCTTACCGTTACACCTGAACAACATTGTTTTGCCGTAGTTTAATCCAAAACATGACTTCTCTCCATTGATTTAGGACAGAAGTCATAGCTGTGAATCCTTAGATAAACACTGGATTGGTATTAAAACTGGTAACCAACACCCAGGTTGAAACCGTTACCATCCTGTGCTCCAGTGCGGTTTTCGATATCAAATTTGAATACCACATTTTCATGCGGCCAATAGTTTAAGCCGACATTAGTCTGTTTTTTCTCAGTATCCAGACTACCACCCGCATTGTTGTCCCATGCATTATAGCGAGCGAATATACCAAATTGATCATTCAACCGGTAACTTGGTTCAATATAGATCAGCTTCAGCGCCATCCAGATCCCAATTTGCGTATAGTGCTCGTAATCCGAAATGTCCCTTATTATAAGCAGCATGGGCTGTAATTAAACTCGAACTCATTCCCAGTGTTCCTTGAGTAACATCTTCTTGATATTGGTAACTGGCTGCTAATTCAAGTCCGGGAATAGCGGTGTACTTTATTCTAGCGGTATATGCCAGATCATCCCCAGGCGCTTTAGCTGCTTTGGTACGTCCACTTCGAATCAGGAATGCTTTGCTTCCGTCTGTTGGAACGTTCAGTCCGGAATGTACCGCAAAATCGGCTCTTAACCCTTCAGAAAACTCTTTATTAATTGCGATACCTGATTCCCACCAGGTTGCCGGTATAATATTTTTTTCTACTGGATTGCGCTCTACACCATAAAACGTTGGTGGCTCATGAGTTTCATTAGTAATACCGACTGGAACGAGAAATAAACCCGCTTTTAGTTGTGTAGAAGCATTAAGATCCATTTCAATATATGCCTGCTCAAGTTCTACTTCGCCTGGTTTACCATCGCCAGAAAGTGCATGTTCTACTTCAAGCTCTGAGAAAAAACGAATGCTGTCGTTAAATTGGTGACCAAAAAACAATACAAAGCGATGAAAATCGAAAGTTTCATCGTCTTCGATGTTGTTATAGTGAAGTTCACCATATCCGCCAATTTGAGTTTTTCCGCTATTCCCGCTGTTGCTACTTAGATTTTCTTCGACAATATTGACTGTTGACTCAACTTTCGAGTCGGTTTCTTCAATTTTTTTGTCCGCACTTTCAACTTTCTTGATTAAATGC
>CBDUHU010000780.1:0-1946 GCA_965366725.1 uncultured Kangiellaceae bacterium | reverse complement strand
CTCCTATGTTGGAGAAAACGCCGAGTTTGAACGCCAGTATCTGGCAGGCGAACTTGAGGTTGAACTAACACCTCAGGGAACCCTCGCGGAAAAGATGCGAGCTGGTGGAGCGGGAATACCTGGCTTTTATACCGCAACAGGATTTGGAACTCCGGTTGCCGAAGGTAAAGAGGTTAGAGAGTTTAATGGTCGTGAATATATTCTGGAAGAATCTATTACCGGAGAATTTGCGATTATTCGTGCGTGGAAAGCCGATAAAATAGGTAACCTTGTATATCGCGATACGGCAATGAATTTTAATCCTATGGCTGCGACTGCTGGTAAGATCACTGTTGTTGAAGTAGAGGAAATTGTGGAAGTAGGTGAACTAAAACCAACTGAAATACACACTCCAGGTATCTACGTTGACCGGGTAATTCAAGCCAGTTTTGAAAAGCGCATAGAAAGATTAACTTTGGCTCAGCAAGATTGATTCAAGAGGAAGGAAATATGTCATTATCACGAGAACAAATCGCGATGCGTGTTGCCCAAGAGCTTAGAGATGGTTACTACGTCAACCTGGGCATTGGTATTCCCACATTGGTCGCCAACTACGTTCCAGAATCAATTGAAGTCATGTTGCAGTCAGAAAATGGCTTACTTGGTATGGGCCCTTACCCGACTGAACAACAAGTCGATGCCGACATGATCAATGCCGGTAAAGAAACTGTAACTGCAATTGAAGGTGCTTCAATCTTTTCTTCATCAGAAAGCTTTGCCATGATCCGGGGCGGACATGTCGATCTTACCGTGTTAGGAGCCTTTGAAGTCGATCAAAATGGTAATATCGCTTCTTATATGATTCCTGGAAAATTGGTCAAAGGTATGGGCGGTGCAATGGATCTGGTAGCAGGTGCACAAAATATTGTTGTAACCATGACTCACGCAGATAAACGCGGAAATTCAAAACTGTTAGACAGTTGTACCCTTCCATTAACCGGGGTCGATTGTATTAAAAAAATTGTCACTGACTTAGCGGTAGTTGAAATTAAAGATGGCGCCTTTCATTTACTTGAAAGAGCTCCGGGTGTTTCAGTAGAAGAAATAATCGAGAAAACAGCAGGAAAATTAATTGTAAATGGTGAGATACCAGAAATGCAATTTGCATAGTTATAGTTAATTAAGTAAAGACGAAGAGCACAGCCTGCTCTTCGTTTTAACAAAAATTATTATCCTCCTTGTATGACTAACTGCTAAAATTAGTAGATGCTACCTTATTTATTAAAAGACACCCCTTTCCCATCAGCTGAATCAGCTTTGAACGATCCTAACGGCTTACTTGCAGCAGGTGGAGATCTGTCGTCTGAGCGTCTTATGAGGGCATATTCTCAGGGTATTTTTCCCTGGTATTCCATTGATGAGCCGATCTTGTGGTGGTCACCTGACCCACGCTGCGTTTTTATCATTGATCAATTCAAAGTAAAAAAAAGTGTTATCAAGACTATTCGTCAACGGTCGTTAAAAATTACCATTAATTTTGCATTTAATCAGGTTCTGAATGAATGTGCTTTGCCGCGTAGTGATCAAGATGGCACCTGGATTACTGATGAAATGATTCAAGCCTACAATCAACTTAATCAAAAGGGACTGGCGCACTCTGTAGAGGTCTGGGAAGGTGCGTCACTGGTAGGGGGAATTTATGGCGTGGCCCATAATAATATATTTTGTGGTGAGTCAATGTTCAGTCGAATACCCAATGGTTCAAAAATAGCACTGAGTGCATTAGTTGGCTATCTCAAACAATACTCATTCATTCTGATTGATTGTCAGTTAGAAAACCCTCATTTAACCAGCCTGGGCGCGATCAATATTTCAAGGAAAGAATATTTACATCAGCTGGGTAAACATAACAATACTCCTCCCTGCTGGACTAAACAGTCTCTATTGACCACAGAGTTATTCAACAG
>CBDUHU010000779.1:0-1949 GCA_965366725.1 uncultured Kangiellaceae bacterium | reverse complement strand
TACGTTCTGAATTAGAGCGTAATGGTATCAGCTAAACATTAGCCTTAATCAAAGAAAGTGGCTATCGAATGAATGATTTAGTAGAAGATATCTTACAATGTTCAACATTAAGTCAAAGAAAGCTTCAGATTTATCCAGTTGATACCGGGTTGTACGAACTCGTAGAGGTGTGTATTAAAGAGATTAAGGCGTCCAGACCAGATATAAAAGTGGAGTTGTTCAACGAAATAAGTAGCGAAATACCCAATGTCTATGCTGACCCAGGCAGAATCAGGCAGGTTATTCTTAATTTAATTGGAAATTCGATAAAGTTCACACCAGCAGGCAAAGTAACTGTTAGTGCGCAAAATGACGAGCGACAAGTACGAATTTGCGTCGCCGATAGTGGTATTGGCATTGATCGTAAATACCATCGGAGCATATTTGATGCATTTGTTCAAGTTGACGGTGGGCCAAGCCGAATGTACGAAGGCTCCGGATTAGGATTATCAATTGTTAAACAGTTAGTCGAGTTGCATGGCGGTTCAATTGATATTGAATCTTCTTTAAACCATGGTACAAAAATTTCATTTACCTTAATGCTATCACCAGTTGTGCAAGATCTGATTGCAAGTTAGTCAGCAGAAGTTATTAGGAAAAGACCAATCAGGGTGACCAACAAAGACAACCATTAGACTTATTCCAGATTGCTAGCCCGGTTAATTAAGTCTTCATATCTGGTAGCAGCATATTTACATTCTGTTTCAATATGTTTGAGTTGATAATCCCGAAAGAGGGCATTATCTCTCATTTTTGAGTGTTTAACTTTATTTTGTATGATATAAAACAGAACTTTAGTTTAATCCTAATTATATAGAGCCTGATTTTCAGGTGGTGAGAGTATTAATGTTTTCTGAAAAAACGAAATTTGTCAGTATGGTTATTGCTGGAATGCTAATGGTTATTCCTACGCTTATAGCAGCCAAAGCCGTGCCGTTTGACGATAAGTTCAGACAACTGGATGAGTTGCTACCAACGCCAAATAGTTATCGAACTGCATCTGGTGCGCCAGGACATCACTATTGGCAACAACAGGCTGATTATAAGATAAAAGCGACACTTAATGACAATAACCAAACCATCAACGCCTCTGAAACCAGTACTTACTATAATAACTCGCCCGATCAGTTAGATTATCTCTGGCTACAGCTAGATCAGAATCGCTTTAATCGAAACTCTGATTACAAAAAAGCCAATATTGTCGGTTTAAAAGAACATTCTGCAAAAGGCGCTAAACAATCGCTGAGTGGATATCGAACCTTGGTAGAAAGTGATCTCTTTGATGGTGGTTTTGATATTACTAAGGTTACCGATGCAAAGGGGAAAGCACTTAACTATGTGATTAACAAAACAATGATGCGAATTGACCTTCCTGATTCACTTAAGCCAAATAAAAGTGTCAAGTTTAATGTGGCATGGAATTATAAGATTCGAGAACAAAAGGTTCTTGGTGGCAGAGCGGGATTTGAGTTTTTTGAAGAAGATAAAAACTATCTTTATGAAATTGCTCAGTGGTTTCCAAGAATGGCTGCATATTACGATGTGTATGGGTGGCAACATAAACAATTCCTGGGAAGCGGTGAATTTACTTTAGAGTTTGGTGATTATGATGTTGAAATTACGGTTCCAGCAGATCATATTGTCGCTGCAACAGGGGTTTTGAAAAATCCAGCTCAAGTTTTATCAAAGCAACAGCGAAAGCGACTGGATAAAGCTAAAAATGCCAGCAGACCAGTACTAATTGTTACCCAGAAAGAAGCAGAGCTAAAAGAAAAAACACGTTCAAATAAACAAAAAACCTGGCGTTTTAAAGCTAAAAATGTCAGAGATTTTGCATTTGCAAGTAGTCGAAAATTTATTTGGGATGCGCAAGGATATCAATCTGGTAAGACCGATACTATGGCGATGTC
>CBDUHU010000778.1:0-1953 GCA_965366725.1 uncultured Kangiellaceae bacterium | reverse complement strand
ATAGGATTGTATATTTTTTGGTATCGATACACTTGCCCTCTCCAATAAGTGCGGATAAAGGTTCGTCTGCAATAATTATTTTTGGTTCAAGGATGATTGCTCGCGCAATAGCAATTCTTTGACGTTGCCCTCCGGAAAACATATGCGGATAACGATACTGGTGCTCTGGCAGTAGCCCAACCTTAGTCAGTGTTTCTGCAACTTTAGCTTTTCTTTGTTTGGCTGATAAAGCGGTATTAATTTGTAAAACCTGTTCCAGAGTAGTACCAATTCTCGCCTTAGGATTAAGAGATTCATAAGGGTTTTGAAAAATCATACGAATATTTCTAAAACGCATTTTTCGATGTTTGGAGTTTTCGAAGTCTAGTCTTTGTTGTTCAAAAAAAATTTCACCACTGGTTGGTTGTTCGATCCCTATTAATTGTCTTGCCAAGGTTGATTTGCCTGAGCCAGACTCGCCAACAATTGCCAGAGTTTCTCCTGCTGCCAGCTGTAAACTAATATTCTTAATTGCCTCAAGGGTTTGCGTTTTGCCAAACTGATGACGTTTTAATTGATAAGATTTAGAAATGTTCCGGGCTGTCAACAGGCTCATTGTTTATTTCCTCGTCTCTCAACAGAGGTTGATTGCTTTGAGTCTACTCGAGTTTTATGACACCTTACTTTTCCGTGATTCTCTATGCTCCTGAGTTCTGGTTTATTGACACATTGCTTTTCAGCGTTAGGGCATCGAGGTCCTAACCGGCATCCTACAGGTAGCTGATCCATTGGTGGTATATGGCCCTTTAATGCAAATAAACGGCTACCTTTAGCATGGCGGTAACCGAGTTGTGGGATGCTATCTAGCAGAGCTTTGGTATATGGATGCCGAGGATGTTTAAGGATGTTCTCAGTTGCAGCGTGTTCCATTAACTGACCCGAGTAAATGACGCCTATTCGATCAGTATTTTCAGAGAGAAGCGCAAAGTCATGTGTGATTAACATTAATCCAAGTTTTTCAGATTGATTCAATTTAATAAGAAGTTCAAGTATTTGCGACTGAATTGTAACGTCAAGTGCCGTTGTCGGTTCGTCAGCGATTAATAATCGTGGTTTACAGGCTAGTGCAATTGCCATTGCAACCCTTTGATTCATCCCTCCTGACAACTGATGAGGATATAGATTTAAGATGATCTCTGGCTGTGCGATCCCAACCGAGTCCAGAAGCTCAAGAGAGCGTTGTTTTCTATTCTTTCGGGTGCCTCCCCGGTGAATGGACAGAGTTTCATTCAATTGAAAGCCGATAGTGAAGCATGGGTTTAAGCTGGCCTGGGGTTCTTGAAAGATTATCGCTGCTTTAGAAGCGACATACACTGCTCTATCGAGAGGGTTCAATTTCATTAAATCTTCACCATCAAGATTCATGTAATCAGCACGCATTGTCATTTTTGGAGAAAGTAGGCCCATAATTGCCAGCGCCAGCATACTTTTGCCAGAACCAGATTCACCAACGATCCCCAGGATCTCGGCTTCGTCCATTTTCAGAGACATTCGTTCGATTATAGGTAATGGCGTATTGGCATTATCATAATTGACCGATAGATTTTCTAAGCGTAATAAAGGCATTGTTAGTTTTCTCGATCCATGGCATCACGCAATCCATCGCCGACCAGATTAACTGAAAGAAGGGTGAAAAATATCGCTAGTCCGGGAAGAGTTACAGTCCATGGAGCACTAATAATATTGTTATGCGATTCGGACAGTATTGTTCCCCACTCGGGGTGAGGAGCTTGTGCGCCCAAACCTAAAAAACCTAGCGCGGCAATTTCAAGAATTGCGGTTGAAAAAGCAAGGGTTAACTGGACCACTAAAGGGGGCAAAATATTGGGCAGTATTGAAAAAATAAATAGCCTTATTTTACCCGCCCCATCAAGTAGCATTGCAGTAACATAATCTTTGCTCAACTCGTGTTTA
>CBDUHU010000777.1:0-1954 GCA_965366725.1 uncultured Kangiellaceae bacterium | reverse complement strand
CAGTGGCTTGAATCAATTTACGGTGCTTTTTAAAAGTTTTTTACACTGTCCAGCAATCAGATTAAATTCCTGATTTGAGATATTTCTTTAAAAAATGGGCTTAGAGTGTCGGATGTGTTCATAGTGGTTTAGTTATTGATTTACATGAGAATTTTAAGCTGATAGTTTTCAGAAAGAAAATAAGGCTGTAGAAAAGATGAGAGTTGACTATGAACAAAGGTTGGATGATTAGAGCGGGGCGTGGTGGGAAGTTCTTTGAAGGATTTGAAGAAGGAAGCTATGTCGCGATAGGTTGGAATATGCTGGGGTCATTAGGCCAATATTCAGATAAAGAATCCATTAAACAAGCCTATATCAATGCCTATGGAAATGAAAAGCCAAGTAAAACCGCTAATGCCATAGCAATTGTTCGTAAGTTTAAATTTGAAATTCAAAAAGGTGATTATGTCATTACCTATAGTCCAGAAAGACGTGAGTATAAAGTTGGTCTTGATTTAGGAGAATATGTTTATCGGGAAAATATTGATGACGGATATGCTCAAACCAGAAAGGTTAACTGGATAGGTGATGTAAAGCGAGATCAGTTATCACAGAAGTCAAAAAATACTCTTGGGTCAGTACTGACTTTATTTGCGTTAAACGATAGTGTGCTTGAAGAGTTAGTCGCAATTTTGGAAGGAAAACAAGTTGTTAGCGATTCAACTGAAGAAGCAAGTGGTGAGTTTGAACTGTTACAAGATACAATCACTGTTTCCAGAAGAATTAGAAGAACTGACTGCTGCGGTCATGCGTGCGATGGGTTATAAGGCCAAAGTATCACCCAAAGGGCCTGATCGCGGTGTTGATGTTATTGCTTCTCCAGATGGCTTAGGTTTAACAACACCAAGAATTAAAGCTGAAGTAAAGCATCGAGCTGGTAGCATTGGTGCGCCTGTTATTCGCGGATTTATTGGAGCGCTCAGGGATGGTGACTCGGGGCTTTTTGTGAGTACGGGTGGTTTTACCAGAGAAGCAAGATATGAAGCTGAACGAGCAACCATTCCGGTGACATTAATTGATATTGATGATCTGGCTGATTTGATTGTGGTTCATTATGAGAATTTTGATTTATCAGGTAGGGCGTTGATTCCGTTGGTCAGGATTTATTGGCCTGCGGAATAGTTGATAGAATGGACATAAAAAGTAAAAAGATAGACCATAAAAGTGACACACTAGAATCAAAGTTTGATTATACGAATATTGTTAGTGGTACCTTTTTAATATCGCTATTGGTTGCCATATTATTTGCGGTTGGCTCAGCCTACTATGGTGGTTATCTTTTATATTGGGGACTAGAGGCTGATAGCTTTGTCAAAAGCTTTCCTGAAATGCTTTATATGGGCTTTATGGCACTCTTTAATATCGCTGTTTTTGATTTAATGTCGCCAGCAATTTATCTGATTTATATTGCGATGATTCTGATCGTGTTTCTTGCTATTAATGGACCAGAACTTATTCGTAGAAAATATAATCAGATCAGTCAAAAAAATGGGTCGAAAAAGAAAAATATAGAAGAGGAAAATAGCAAAAAAATAATAGAATCAGAACAAGATTCGCCTTCAATAAAAAATCTACAAAAGTTCGCATATTTTTCCGGTGGATTTCTTATTTTTGTACTTGTCACTTCTTTATTATTATCGTCTGCCGAAAAATACGGTGAAAATTCTGCCTTTAGAATTCATGGGAAACTTGCTGAGGGAAAAGAACAACGATTATTTCTGGATAAAGGCCACTCACTGCCACAAGATGATGCATATTACAGGATTGCATGTAATAGTCTGGAGTGTGCAATTTACTGGTATCAATCTGAGAAGGTTGAGATTGTTGAGCGAAAGCGTTTATTGAATACCTGGCGGAAGTTATCGTATAAGGAAAAGCAAAAACAGAGAGATAGTGAATAACGGAATAGACGAGA
>CBDUHU010000776.1:0-1966 GCA_965366725.1 uncultured Kangiellaceae bacterium | reverse complement strand
AGCGCGTTTAAGTTTTATGCTGGTAGACACTGGTTTAACCTGTG
This sequence comes from uncultured Kangiellaceae bacterium, assembly GCA_965366725.1. GTDB lineage: Bacteria > Pseudomonadota > Gammaproteobacteria > Enterobacterales > Kangiellaceae > Aliikangiella. The sequence continues at coordinate 1,922 of CBDUHU010000776.1, read as the reverse complement.
TATTAACTCAGCAAAAAGTGGCCAGTCGACTAAGCGAAGCATTAAGCTTATCAGCAAATATTAAAATGATTGCCGTTGATAGCGAGTCTTGTCAGCAACAGGTAGTCCAATATAGCGTTGATAATCTGGATGCCAATCCAGAGCAAAGTAATCATTCTCTCGCATATATTATTTATACTTCAGGATCAACCGGAAACCCAAAAGGAGTGATGATAGAACACGCATCGGCTGTTACTTCAACCATGGCACGAGAAACAGTTTATCAAAAGATAGACAGCTACTTATTATTATCATCTTTTGCATTTGACAGTTCAGTTGCCGGGATCTTTTATACTTTATGCTGTGGTGGTAAGCTTTGCCTGGTTAAGCAGAAAAATCTGAAAGATATAGAAACATTATCTGATGTCATACGGCAACATAAAATCAGTCACCTACTGACGGTACCATCATTCTATAAACTACTATCGGATTATCAATTTGATGCAGAAAGTTTGCGAGCTGTAACTGTTGCCGGGGAGGCTTGTGATGAAAGCCTGGTTAACAAACATTATCAGCATAAAAGCTTAGGTCATGCAAGATTATATAATGAATATGGCCCGACTGAAGCGACCGTTTGGTCTACTGTCGCAATACTCAAAGAAAACTCCCCTGTCTCCATTGGTAAACCGATCCAGGGAACACAGTTATATATACTAGACAGAAATGGAAATATTCAACCAGAAGGAACAATTGGTGAACTCTATATTGGTGGAAGTGGGGTAGCGCGGGGTTATTGGGGACAGCCTGAAATGACGGCCCGAAGTTTTATCAGTAACCCATTTTCGGGAAATAAGACAGATATTATCTATAAAACAGGTGACCTTGTATCTTATACCTTAAGCGGTGACTTAAAGTTTATCGGCCGTGTTGACGAACAAGTAAAAGTAAGAGGTTATCGAATTGAAACTGGTGAAATAGAAACTCAGTTAGCAAGTTTTGATATGGTTGATTCATGTGTTGTCGTGGTTAATGAAACTGGTTCAAAAGAAAATCAGCTTGTCGCTTTTGTAAAGTTAGTCAATCAATGCGAAGATTTTGATGGACAATATAAAGCGCGAATAATTAGCCAGTTAGAACAGCAGCTACCGGAATATATGATCCCCTCTGTTATTATCAATATTGATTTATGGCCATTAAATGCTAACGGAAAAATTGACAAGCGAGCATTGCAACATTTAGCCGTAACACATTCAACTGCTGAGTTTGTTGCAGCAAAATCACCAACTGAAATATCACTTACAGAAATATGGGGAAAACTCTTAAAATTAACACCCGAATCAATTAGTACCATCGCTAACTTTTTTGAAATAGGTGGTCACTCCTTATTAACCGTTCGATTAGCCAGTCATCTAAAAGATACTTTTGGGGTTGAACTTTCTATTGCAGATATATTTGATTATCAGACCATTGAAAAACTGGCTGACTTTATCGATACTGCTGTGATTTCGCAAAGTGCATCAGATCTGGCTGATGAAGAGGTTGCTGAGGAAGGCTGGTTATGACCGCTGTAGATATTGTCAAACAAGCTTTTAATGAAGGCATTCATCTTTTTGTTGAGAATGGTAAGCTCGGATTTAAAGTTAAAAAAGGGAGTGTGTTTAGTGCTCAATTAAAGTCAAACATCATTGCTAACAAAGAAGCAATTATTGAAGTTATTAGCAAATATCAGGTTCAGAATAACCAACGTGAATATGTAAAAATTAAAAAGATTTCAGCCACTGAAACTCCGCTGTCTCTGTCTTTTGCCCAACAACGTTTATGGTTTATTGATCAAATGAATCAAGGGAGTCCGGAGTATAATATGCCGGTTGTGCTGGAAATTGTCGGTGCCTTTGATCATGCTGTAGCAAGTCAGGCTATCAATACAATTATAAGCCGTCATG
>CBDUHU010000775.1:0-1968 GCA_965366725.1 uncultured Kangiellaceae bacterium | reverse complement strand
CTATGTCTGAAAGAACTGGTAACCATTTTTTTATATAAAGAGCGTCTTTATCAAAGTTTAGTTGCTGAAGAGCAGGATTAAATACTCGATAGTAGGGTGCTGCATCGGTTCCAATTGATGCGCTCCATTGCCAACCGCCATTATTGCTTGCAAAGTCAAAATCAAACAGATGCTCACTAAAAAACCTTTCACCTTCACGCCAGTCAATCCAGAGATTTTTGGTGAGATAACTTGCTACGATCATTCGACATCGATTATGCATCCATCCGGTATTGAGGAGTTGACTAATTGCGGCATCGATAATAGGAACTCCAGTCTTGGCCTGTTTCCATAGTGCTAAATCTTTTGAGTCTTTTCTCCAATTTAAATATTTGTCGAGCGGATTAAAAGCGTTGTTTTTTGAAACCCTGGGAAAGTGCCACATTACAGAACGATAAAAGTCTCGCCATATGAGTTCATTAGTCCATGAATGAGAAGAACTCATTGGATTTTCTGTTGCTCTCTGGTAACAGCGTCTGGCCGAAATAACCCCCAGGGCTAGACCGGAAGATAGCTCTGAAGTGCCACTGATTGATGGAATATTTCTTGTGGATGAATACCCTGAAATGTTTTTATCGCAAAAAGTGGCTAGTTTATCATTGAGGGACTTCTCATTGATATTAGGTAGGGGAGGATCTGATTCATGTTGAATTTTGTCGCTGAGATCAAGACTCTTAGTGTTAATAAGTACAGGCTCTGCGGCTAGAAAATTACTGGTTGGGCGAGGAGCTGGTGAAGGAAAACACAGTTGGCCATTTTGGACCAGGAAGTAATTTACCCTCTTAGCATATGCGGTAAATACCTTATAACCAGAGTTATCTGGTTTTGTTACTTCTTGAGGTGGTATAAGGCACTGATCATCATATTGGTTGATTTCAACCTCTGACTTAATCAATTCGAATACCTGTTGGTCTCTGCTTATTTCGTTGACCGTATATTCTCTATTAAGAAATATTGACTTAACTTTTAACTGGCGACAAATCGATAGAATATCAATAGGAGCCTTCGCAAAGTTGACTGAGTTAATAATAATTAAAGGAATATTAAACTTTGTTAACTCAGCTTCTAAATTTAATAAAGCTAAACTTAATAGTCGCTGCTGATTTCTTCCAATACCATGGGTTTTCATCTGTCCTGGACTGTATAAGTAAACTGCGACTACCGGGTTATCCGAAGTGTTACATGCATGATAGAGTGCTGGATTATCATCAACTCTGAGATCGCTTCTGAACCAGATTAAGTTCATTCTATTTTTCCATTTTCTTAGTTGGTATTACCTTGTGCATTATCGCCAAGGTGAAAACTTCAGCAAACGACCTCTTAAAAATTCATAAGGTCGAAACTCTGATTGCTAGCTGTTTTGGATATGGTTCAAAATATGATAATCCATCAATATAGGGTTTTGGGTGGTGCTTGAAGTGATGTCTTAGTAAGGTGATTGGTGACAGGATTGGCTGCAACCCTTTACGGTACTCAATAATACATTGGGTTAGTTCTGCTTTGTCATCTGGTGAGAGTATTTTTTTCAGATGCCCTTGCAGGTGCATGAGTACATTCGTGTTGTTGGAACGAGTTGCGGTGTTTTTAAGACCTGACATTAAACCAGTAATATACTGTTCTGCTATCTGGCTGATATTTGAGGCTCTTGCTGAAGCAACTAAAGGACCAAGAGTACGATAGGTTTTATGACAATGGGCCAGTAGAGTCATTTTATGTCGAGCATGAAAGCTCAATAAATCATTAACCTTGAGGTTATTATTAGCATTTAGTATTTTCCACTCATTATAGATATAAACCCGCTTAATAAAGCTGTCACGTAGCAAGGGGTCGTTAAGCCTCCCATCTTCTTCCATTGGCATCAACGGAAAAAGCTCCTTTAACCTGCGGCTAAAAACTCCCATTCCATTACTCTGCGCATAGCCTTTGTCA
>CBDUHU010000774.1:0-1974 GCA_965366725.1 uncultured Kangiellaceae bacterium | reverse complement strand
ACTGGGTAATTCAAAAATATCATTAATCGTTATTTCACACTGAAGGTCTTCACGTATTCTCGCAATTAACCGGGTAACCAGAATCGAATGACCGCCCAGTTCAAAAAAGCTGGCACTCACGCTAATACCATCTGCTGATAACTTTAATAAACTAGCCCATATTTTTACCAGTTGTTGTTCGGTTTTGCTTTCAGGTGCGACATACTCTTTCTGTAGCATAGTCGCATCAGGTATCGGCAATGCCTTGCGATTAATTTTACCGTGTGCGGTTAATGGCCATTCCTCTACCGAGACAAAGATTGCTGGCACCATGTATTCCGGTAACACTTTTAGTAAGCTGTTACGTAACTCACTAACTCTTTCATGGTCTTTACCTTTAAAGGAATCAGCTGCAATATAATAAGCCACCAGACGTTTTTGACCGGGTTCATCTTCTCGTGCAACTACAAAACTTGAAATGATACCTTCACACGATAGGAGTTGTTGTTCTATTTCACCGAGTTCAATTCTGAATCCGCGTATCTTAACTTGATCATCCAGGCGTCCAAGATAGGCGATATTCCCATCATCAAGATAGCGCGCCAAATCACCTGTTTTGTAGAGTTTGCTGCTGTTGACTTTCGCAAAGGGGTTGTCGATAAATTTTTCTGCACTAAGCAAAGGTTTGTTCAGATATCCTCTGGCAAGACCTGCACCGGCGATATGTAACTCTCCGGCAACTCCCTTCGGACAAAGTTGTAAATTTTTATCCAATATTAGCAAACTGATATTCTGGATTGGTTTTCCGATAGGAACAGTCGCCCGGTTAGCTAAATCAGTACAATCAAAATAACTGACATCAATTGCAGCTTCAGTTGGCCCATATAAATTATGTAACCTGATATTTGGTACTTCATGTCTAATCCGTCGAGCATCAGCTAACTCCAAGGCTTCTCCACTGCAAAAAATATAGCGCAATCCCTGACCAAACTCAGTACCTTCTGAAGTTAGATAAGCATTTAACATCGAAGGAACAAAATGTAATAAGGTAACTCCTTCCTTGATCATAACTTCTTTCAAGTAGCGGGGATCTGTATGCCCTCCAGGCTTTGCCATGACCAATCGAGCACCATACCCGAGTGTCCAGACAAACTCCCAGACAGATACATCAAAACTAAACGGTGTTTTTTGTAAAACCCGGTCTTTCTGCGTCAATTGGTAGCGTTGCTGCATCCAGTCAATTCGATTTACTAATGCCTGATGAGGAATCATCACACCTTTTGGCTGTCCGGTCGATCCAGAAGTATAGATGACATAAGCCAGGTTCAGTGACGATTGTGAGTCTAATTTTTCAGGGTTATTGGTTGCTTGTTGTTCCCATAAATATTGCTCTGAATCCAGTTCGACAGTCTGAATAGTTGGATTCTGTCTAATCCATTCGGTCATTTTAAGCCGCTCACCAAAACGGGATTGTGTTAAAATATGCTGTAAGCCTGTATCCTCTAAAAGATAAGATAAGCGAGTTTCCGGATAGTCAGGATCGAGTGGCACATAGCCAAAATTGCTACCACCATTTCTATCGAACGCTCAGCGTAAACTCCGACTAAAGTTTCCGACTTGACACCCTGTTCTCTCAAATAATGGGCAAGCTGATTTGCTTGCTGATTCAATTGAAGATAAGTCAGTTGTTCACTGCCTGATATCAGCGCAATCCTGTTTGCTATTTGACTGGCCTGAACTTCAAACAACTCGTGTATCAGCGCTTCTTCAGGGAACTTCTTCTGTGTATCATTTAGCTCATTTAATAAATGATTTGTTTCAGCCTCTGACAATATCAATAAACTTTCTAATGGGAGCTTTGGCGTTTCTGTTATTGCCGTTAATAATTGTTTTAGATGGCGACTCAATCGATTTATTGTTCTCTCACAAAACAGTGAACAATCATAAGTCCAGGATATATTAATCCCCTGCTCATTAATCTGTGCATTAATATCC
>CBDUHU010000773.1:0-1979 GCA_965366725.1 uncultured Kangiellaceae bacterium | reverse complement strand
GTGTTAGTGCTTTTAACCCCCGAGAAATAAAGAGGAACCCTAATCCTCCAACAGTTGTTATAACGAAAATTAGCAGTGAAAATAAAGGCCTTCTATTTAATGAACCTTTAGATAGTTTAAAAGAAATAGTATTTAATCATAAAGATTATTTAGTTTCATTCGAATTTGCTGCGCTAGATTTTGCCAACCCTCAAAAAAATCAATACCAATATAAACTTGAAGGTCTTGATAATGAGTGGATTGATAATGGAGGTTTTAACCGGGCAAGATTCACTAATCTTCCTTCCGGAAGTTATGTATTAAAGCTTAGAGGTAGCAATAACGACGGAGTATGGAGCCAGGATTCGGTTAATTTAAAAGTTACAGTTTTACCCGCCCCCTGGCTTTCCTGGTGGGCAATGGCTATATACAGCTTCCTGTTTGGTTTATTACTTTTATTAATTATCCGCTCACAAGCTTCTAGATTGGCTAATCAAGAGATGTTTAAAAGTCAGGTGGCTAAACGGGTTGATGAAAGAACTAAGCTTTATAATAAAAATAATGATTTTTTACAGGAACAGTTAGAACAATTAAGATTTCGCTCTAACGTGGATCTGGAAACTGGCCTTCCTAATCAAAAGTATCTGTGTGATTTAGTTAAAGCAAATCTACAGTGGATCAGTCATTATCAAGGTGTCACTAATGTTAATTCATTCAGACTCTGTATTGCACTTATTAAGTTACCGGAAATTATCGATGACTCAAATCTGGATAATGTCAATAAAGGCCAACTTCATACACTGATCAAAGCTTTTGAAGACAAAGTTAACTTGCTAGAAAGTGAATTCAAGGTTCTGGTACGCTGGGGAGAGCGTGAGCTGGGGGTTGTCTTTTATTGTGATAATGAAGCCGAATGTGAGCGTTTTATTAAGCAACTCCATGAGCGACTAACTTCAATTTATCAGGATGCAGGCTACCAATTATCGAATAACAATACTGTAAAAATAGGCTATTCTTTAATTCCGTTCACCGGAGTTACTCAGGCATTAATTAGTAGTGATAACCTGATGATGTTAACGGAGCATGTTTTCTATCTGGTAACTAACTTATCTAATGTGAATATCACTGGTATCACAGGTGTAAATCAAAAGCTGAATAGCGTGAAGTTTCGCCAAATTATGGAAGCTTCCACACTCAGTGAACTTAATGAGATATTTAGATTAATCAAGAGCGAATAACTTTTGATTTCAGTATGAAAAGAATACAGTTTATTTCTGAGTTGATTTACTTAATGCGGTCATGGCCGAGCCAATAACAACTATCACTGCACCAGCAATGCTAATTATATTGAGCGGCTCGGAAACAATATAACCCGGAAAAATAAACTCACTTAATTGCATAAATAACATAGTAATTAATGGTGTGATCGCGAGAGTTGCGCTAACTCTGGAAGCCTCCCAGTGTTCCAGGGCTTCAGCAAAAGCCCCGTATCCAAGTAGTGTATTTACGCCGCAAAACAGAAGCAATAACCAACCAGTTTGATCCAGTTCCAATGTCGCTGTTGGCTCAGAAAATGGCATAAATATCAGGGCGCCTGCAATATATAGTATGATCATTATCTCTTGCGAAGAGAAGTGTTTTAATAGCTGTTTCTGTGCCAAAGCATATGCTGCCCAAAGCAAAGCTGAAATAAAAACAAGAAAGACTCCCCAGGTGTATTCTCCTTGAATATTTTTCAGTTCATCAACCCGTTGATTAAAAAACAATAATAAACCCACTAGAAAAATAACAAGGCCAATCGCTTGTTTAAAATTAAAGGTTTCGTTAAAAAGTAATAGTCCCCCAATCAATAAAAGCATTGGAGCGAGCTGGATCATCACTTGTGCACTTTCCGGGGTAATATAAGATAAACCAAACATGTATAAGATATAATTACCTAACATCCCGATGATGGTAATTAACAGTAGTCGCTTAACCTGATGTCCCTTTAATTTTGTGCG
>CBDUHU010000772.1:0-1985 GCA_965366725.1 uncultured Kangiellaceae bacterium | reverse complement strand
AGCTAAAGTGGGTGCACGATTTACTCACCACTCATCGATTGCCCCAACGGGAACTATTTCATTATCGCTGGCAAATAATGCCAGTAATGGTATTGAGCCAAGTTTTGCTCATCATTACTCACGAAATGTTATCCGCCAGGGCAAAAAAACAAAAGAAAAAGTTGATGTTTTCTCCTATGAGCTACTTGCATACAAAACATTGATTAATTCTGATGCAATGCCGTTTTCAGAAAATCCTGAGCAGCAACTACCGGACTATTTTATAACTTCTGATAGCATTAACCCAACTCAGCATGTTGATATTCAGGCGGCTGCGCAAAAGTGGATAGATTCATCTATTTCAAAGACAGCCAATGTACCAACTGAATTCCCATATGACGAATTCAAGGACATTTATCTATATGCTTATAAAGAAGGATTAAAAGGTTGTACTACTTTCCGATTTAATCCTGAAGTTTTCCAGGGAGTACTGGTTAAAGAGTCTGATCTTGAAAATACGACTTACCAATTTACTCTGGAAGATGGCAGCCATGTAGAGTTAAAAGGAAATGACGAAGTTGAATACGATGGTGAAATACACACTGCTGCCAATTTGTTTGATGCATTAAAAGAAGGTTATTACGGCAAGCTTTAGGCTTGCTGTAATACAACCAGATTGTTCAATTTAAGATTAACTTTCAACAAATGATATAAAGATAGAATTAACGGAAAAAACGATGCCAAAAATTATTAATCAGTCCATTGTTGGATACAAGGTTAAAAATAAAGAGTCGGAAGAAGTAGTTGAAAATAAACACTCCGCTGAAATTGTGCAAATGCATGAAAGTGTCAAGCGCCCGGAAATGCTTTTAGGCTCAACATATAAAGTGAAAACTCCGCTTTCTGAACACGCATTATATATGACAATCAACGATATTGTTTTAAATCAGGGAACTGAGCATGAATTAAGGCGCCCGTTTGAAATTTTTATTAATTCAAAAAACATGGATCACTTCCAGTGGGTTGTTGCATTAACCAGAGTAATATCTGCGGTATTTAGAAAAGGTGGTGACTGCACGTTTTTAGCTGAAGAACTTAAAGCGGTATTTGATCCAAAAGGTGGATACTTTAAACCTGGTGGAAAATTTATGCCTTCGCTGGTTGCAGAAATTGGTGATGCGATAGAGTCTCATCTTAAAATGATAGGATTAATTGTCGATCCGGAACTAGATAAACATCAACAAAAACTGGTTGATGAAAAGCGAGCCGAGTTTGAGTCATTACAAGACACCGGAGGCCCATCAAGTTATGCTGGAGATTATCCCGACGGTGCTCAAATGTGTAATAAATGTATGACAAAAGCAGCCGTGTTAATGGATGGTTGTATGACTTGTTTAAGCTGTGGTGATTCTAAGTGCGGCTAGCCGTTGTTTGTAAACTAAGTATCGAACAGTAGATTAAGTTGTAATTTAGCAAACGGTCTTTGAATTAAATCACCAGTTGATTCAAGACCGTTTTGCAAAATTTAGTAGTGATAACCTTCAAACTTCCCTCGTTTTCTTAACGAGTGACTATCCTTAAAAAACTAACATTCGAATCACTCTAACAAGGTGGCTAGTTTTAGTTGACCACTTCACCAGCCTTGAAACGTCTATTACTTTATTTATATACCCTTTTAAATTTTCTTCTGACAAAGAAAAAGCTTAGTGGACAAGCATTAATTAACACAATTTATGACCCTGGTTTTAGTACAGAATTTTGGGCATACCATCTCAAAAAAATGGTGAAGCCTGCCGAGCGGAAGCTCATAGTTTATGCAGGATGTCCACTTTAGTGCCTTCCTCTTTAGTGCCTCTAAAAAAAGTCGACGAGAATATATTCAGTTACTGGCAGCTTATGAGCTTTCGGTTGCTCAACTAAGCAAGTTGACTGGTGCTTGGCCAGAAAATGAAAAATTGCAGGATTTCACCACTTTTTGTTTGCAGTGTTATGCTACAACCAGAGAT
>CBDUHU010000771.1:0-1988 GCA_965366725.1 uncultured Kangiellaceae bacterium | reverse complement strand
TTTGGCGGTGAGACACGAATAGGCTCTGCCGAAACGGCGTGCAGAGAGGAAAATGGCCTCCTTTGAACCGGCAAGTTCTATAGGAGGCCATTATGAGAGACTGGCAAAGCCAAGCTCACGTTAAACATTATTGCAAATATCACGTCGTATTTGTGCCAAAGTATCGTAAGAAATCGATCTACGGTACGTTGAGAAAGGATATTGGTGGGATACTGCGAGAATTATGTCGTCAGCAAGGAGTGGACTTAGTAGAGGGATATGCGATGAAGGATCATATTCACATGTTGTTGATGATACCGCCGAAATTTAGTGTAGCGAATACTCTATTTGACGGTATCATGCTGGAGTCAGAAGGCCTGTTAATCATGATTTTTCAGTACATATCCAGGCATTCTTAAGGATTTGTTACTGATTTTTACACCATGCTTTCTTAATTAAGGTAGTGATTTTCAGAATAGATCGGATTAATTTACCTGAATTTTTGTGGTTATATTCAGCATATATAGAGTTGTTAATCGGTTATTTAATGATCCAGTTCAGCCAAAAGAAAGTAGCTGATTGAAGGCTTTTCAATTTTATTAATCTAAAAAGGCCATTTGCGACTACTAATATCTTGATTTGAGTTATTTCTTTAATGATAGGGGATTTATTCTCTATAATGCATTGGTAATTAAATCCTTTATTGGGGAAAGTAAATGAAGTTATCAGGAAAAAAACAACTTGTGGCCTTGGCTGGATTAATCAGCTTTTTGGCAGGAAATTCAACTGCACTTGCTAATACCATTGCAAGTATTAGTGATTCCTATGCTAGTTATGTGGTTCTTGGACAAGCAGCGAATGGAAAAAATATTGCTATTGCTAGAACAATTATTGATGAAGCTATCCTTTGTCCCGCCATTATTGCCAGTTCAGAACAAAAATCAATCGCAATGGTTCCTCGAGAAAACCATAATCACTTTTCAGTAGTGGTTTGTGAAGCCTTAGTTGAGTTTGATAAAGAATATCAAATCAGTTTCAGTGACGGTGTTTTTAAACTTCCATCAGTCTCAAGCAGCCCTCAAAATATACAGGTATATGGCGATTCCGGCTGTAAGTCTAGCAAGCCAGGTAAACCAGGTTGTGCTCGTGGCAAAGCGGCAGAGCCCTTTAAGTCGCTTGCTGATGCTGGTGCTAGTGATAAGCCTGATCTGGTTCTTCATATGGGAGATTATAACTATCGTGGAACTTCAGGTGATGTTTATTTTACTCAAAAAAATTCCCAGGGAAGTTTTCAGCAAAATAAGCAGTGGCCATATGACGCCGGTGATGGAAGCAGTGCTGGGGAGCAATGTGAGCAAGGTAAGGGAACTCGTTTTTATAGTCAATCCGCAGTTAACTCAAATTATCCTGATATCTGGAGAAACTGGCATGATGATTTATTCAAACCGGCAAAAAAATTACTTGCCCAGGCACCATGGATAGTCGCTCGGGGTAATCATGAACTTTGCAGTCGTGCAGGGGCTGGATATTTTTATTTCCTTGATCCTCATTCCAATTTAATTGAAGGTTCTTCGCAGTTAAGTTGTCCTGAACTGGATGTAAGCAAAAGCGCACTAATGAATACTCGCCAGATACCAACTTACAAAGTTGCATTATCCAACCTGGATATTTTGGTGATTGACTCTGCGAATGCATGTGATAGCTTTTCAGATTCTCCATTTACTCCAGTTTATGAAAAAGTATTTGAACAGGTTAGTCAATTAGTCTGACAAACCAGCTTGGTTAATGGGACATCGACCAATCTGGGGTGTTACTAAATATTATCCGGATGAGAGTACTGGTTGCGGTAATAAAAACAAACTGGGATGTGTTAATAAAATGATGCAAAAAGCGATCGCCGGATTAGCTGGTAATAAGCTGCCAGATGCAATTAAGTTAATATTAGCTGGTCATATGCATCGGTTTCAGAGTGTGAGTTTTGACAATAAAAGACCACCAGTATTAGTTAT
>CBDUHU010000770.1:0-1992 GCA_965366725.1 uncultured Kangiellaceae bacterium | reverse complement strand
GGCTGAAATGGGGTTTCCATCACCCATTGGCGAACCATATTGCCGGTTTTAGCCAGTGCTTCAACATCGTCAACATCTAGCTGGTTAAGTTCAGCCTGAATTCTGTCATGCAGGCCACTTTGTGCCATAAAGTCCCTGAAAGCATCAGCGGTTGTAGCAAAACCATTTGGGACACTAACTCCCATATTGCTCAAATTACTAATCATTTCTCCAAGTGAGGCATTTTTACCACCAACCCGGTCAACATCGTTCATTCCCAGACCATCGTACCAAAGTACATATTCTTGCACAGCTATTCACCCCTAGTGTCGTATTTATGAATTAAAGTTACTTTATCCTGAATAAATTTATTCAAGTATAGTTGCCGATAACCCACCAGCATGATTAAATTCTCGGTAAGAGTGTATATTTTACTGCATAGGCGCATAAATATGAAACGTAAGGTGTTTTTTGTCTCAGATCGAACCGGAATAACAGCAGAAATGTTCGGTCAATCACTATTATCACAGTTTGAACAGGTAGAATTTGATGAAGCGACGCTTCCCTATATTGATACCCCGGTCAAAGCTGAAGAAGCCTGCAGGCAAATACGCGAGGCAGAAGAGAGAAGCGGATTACGTCCAATTGTGTTTGACACCATCGTAACCCCCGAAATACGGGCTATTATCCAGTCTAGCGGAGCCATGGTACTGGATTTTTTCCATACTTTCATCGGTCCCTTAGAAACAGAGCTTGGAGAAACTTCTAATTTTACCGTTGGAAAAACCCATTCTCTGGATAATGACGGCGCTTACGATGCCAGAATTGAGGCTGTCAACTTTGCCCTTAACAATGATGATGGTATCACTACTCGCCATTATGCCAAGGCAGACGTTATTTTGGTGGGTGTTTCACGTTGCGGCAAAACCCCGACCTCCCTGTATATGGCAATGCAATTTGGTATAAAGGCAGCCAACTATCCTTTTACCGAAGACGATATGGAAAAGTTCAAGTTGCCTCTTGATCTCAAAAAATACAAAAATAAAATCTTCGGATTAACGATTAACCCAAATCGATTGCATGAAATTAGAACTGAACGTAAAGCAAACTCTCGATATGCTTCGTTAAAACAATGTCAGTTTGAAGTCAGAGAAGTCGAATCACTCTATAGACGGGAAAAAATCGATCACCTAAATACCACAACCCGCTCAGTTGAAGAGTTAGCAACCAAAATTCTGGCCTCAACGGGTATTAAAAGGAGTGTTTTTTAAATACAAAAACGATAACTATAGCGGAATATCCCTGGACAGATATTATCCATCTGAAATGTAGAAATTTGGCTGTGAAATTAATTGGGGTTGGGTTGTTATCATATACTCACTATGCGCCTAAAAGACAGAATAACAGGAATAATATCAAATAATTAACAGTGATCAGGTGTCTATTTTGAAATTGTTTTTTCCTGAGCGTTTAACCTGATACATCAGCTGATCCGCTCTTGATTTCATACTCTTAAGATCTACCTGAGCATCAGTATCTCCCGAATAAACTGAAACACCGATACTAACGCCAATAGAAATCTGCTGTTTTTCAATATTGACTGGTTGATTAATGATTTGAATAATTCTTGCGCACAATGTAGATATATCAAGTTTTTTACTAATATCTCCCTGAATAACAATGAACTCATCGCCACCAACCCTACAGGCTGTATCGCTGCTACGGATAACCGATTGAATTCGTTTCGCCACTTCAATTAGAACTTTATCACCCGCATCATGACCATAAGTGTCGTTAACTGGCTTAAAACCATCCAGGTCGAGATATAGCAAAGCCGCCATTTGTCCAGTTCGATTTGCTAATTGCAGTACTAACTCTAGTCGTTCACTCGCTAAACCGATGGTTGCTAATCCAGTCAAAATATCATGATTTGCCCGATATTCAAGTTCCAGTTTCTGACGGCTAATTACTTCTTTCTGTTTTTCAACCTGCTCCAGTATTTCTCGAGTAGAA